>NZ_LZZL01000027.1:0-61430 GCF_002006495.1 Clostridium sp. BL-8 | reverse complement strand
AAGCTAAAAAAGGAGCTATCGCTGACGAATTTTAATCCGCTAATGCGACAGCACCTTTTTGTTGAAAAAATTTATAAGTAATTATGAAAATCATTCTTGACAAAAGACTTTTTCATAACTATCATATACCTATACCCCCTATGGGTATATGAAGGGAGATGGTGTGAAATGTCTAAAATAAGTGAATTTATAAAGGATGAAGAAAAACGAACTATGATAATGCTCATAATATCAGCATTATCGCTTATAATTAGTTTTTTTAATTTAATAGATTTACCCTTTGATGCAGCTTATATAGCAATAGTTTTATGTGGCTTGCCAATTATTAAAGAAGCAGTGATTGGACTTGTTAGTGAGTTTGATATTAAAGCAGATGTGTTAGTATCTATGGCTTTAATAGCATCAGTAATCATCGGTGAAATATTTGCAGCAGGAGAAGTTGCATTTATTATGACTTTAGGCGCACTACTTGAGGAACATACTGTTGCAAAAGCTAAATCTGGAATTGAAAAATTAGTTAATTTAACACCAACAATAGCAAGAGTAATTGTTGATGGAAAAGAAAAAATGATTAAAGCTAAAGATGTTTTAGTAGATGATATCATTAAAGTCTTACCAGGAGAAACAGTACCAGTCGATGGGGTTTTAATTGAAGGAGAAACATCAATAGATCAATCTGTTATGACTGGTGAATCTATGCCTGTAGATAAGAATATTGGAGATGAGGTCTTTAGTGGTACTGTAAATCAATTTGGAGCCTTCAATATGAAAGCAAGCAAAATTGGTGAAGACAGTTCACTCCAAAGAATGATCCGTCTTGTAAAATCAGCAGATGCAGGAAAAGCACAGATTGTAGGAATGGCAGACAGATGGGCTACTTGGATTGTCGTAATTGCATTAATATCAGCAATAGGTACATGGCTTGTTACAGGTGAAATTCTTCGTTCTGTTACGATATTAGTTGTATTTTGCCCTTGTGCATTAGTTTTAGCAACGCCAACAGCAATTATGGCAGGCATAGGAAATGCTACAAAATACGGTATTTTAATTAGAGAAGGAGATGCTCTTGAAAGATTATCAAAAGTTAAGAAAATTACTTTTGATAAAACAGGAACTTTAACGTATGGAAAGCCTAAGGTTACTAAAGTATGTACCTTTGACAAAGACATATCAGAACAAGAATTATTAAATTTAATGGCCAGTGTTGAGAAATCTTCTGAGCATCCACTTGGAAAAGCAATTGTAGAATACTATAAGACAGTATCGAAGAAAGAATTTAAGAAAGTTACAGACTTTAAGATGGTAATTGGTAAAGGGGTTTCTGGAAAAATAGATAATAATAAGATAATAGCAGGAAACAACAAACTGTTACAAGAACATCAGTTAAGCTTAAGTAATGTTCAAGAAACTTTATCTGGCGATTTTATAGAAAAAGGATGCACAGTTGTGTACATTGCACAAGATGCTGATATAAAAGGTTTTGTAGTTTTAGAGGATGTACTAAGAGAAGATGTTAAAAATATAATTCAAAAAATTAAAAAATTAAATATAGAGTCTGCATTAATTACAGGTGATAATAAAAAGACAGCAGAAAATATAGGAACTTTATCTGGTATTGAAAAAGTATATTCAGAATGCCTGCCAGAAGATAAATTATCTATAATTGAAGATTTTCAAAAAAATGGACAACTTGTTTCTATGATCGGAGATGGGGTAAATGATGCACCAGCGTTAAAGAAAGCTTTTGTTGGAATTGCCATGGGTGGGATAGGAAGTGATATTGCTGTAGATGCGGCAGATATAGCTCTTGTAAATGATGATATAAAGTGCATCCCACATTTATTGGAGCTTTCAAAGAGAACCATGAAAACAATAAAAATTAATCTTATATTGTCAATGACCTTAAATTTTGTTGCCATTATATTAGCCATGACAGGTATTTTAAATCCAATTGTAGGAGCACTAGTACATAATGTAGGCTCTGTTATAGTTATTTTACATTCAGCATTATTATTAAAATGGAGAAGCTAAATAAAATGAAATCATTAATATTTTGTTTCTTTGATATTTGTTAAAATGTCAAAAGACAGTAAGTAACAAATGCCTATATATAAATTTTTTAGTTAATTATGATTTCATATTGGGATTGTATTTAATGCAGGAGAAAAAAGCTCATCAGATTCAAAATCTGATGAGCTTTTTCAACAACCTGGGCATACAATGTATGCTCTTTTACTTTTGACACATCTAGTTTTTATTAATTTATCTAAAATTAAAACATAATGAAATTTTTTACGAAATAATTAGTATTAAAGCTTATTGAATATTAGTCTAAATTAGTATAATATATTCACGTATAGAAAAATATGTTAAAGTTTGAATTATATATAAATAGAACTTTAATAATTTATGATTTTATTAATCTTATATTAAGATAGGAGGGAGTGTTACAGTGGTTAGATATCAGATAAAACTCTGATAGTACCAGTCAAAAGTAAGGAGTGACGAAAAAATGAAAATCTCAAAGAAAAGTTGGACTACTATAAGTGCTTTTGCTGCTAGTTGTGTGTTTATGTTTAATGGAAGCAGCACAGTAGCATTCGCTAATTCAAAAGATTCTATAGTTATTGCTACATCAGCGGCTACTAATCTAAAAGATTTTAAGGTTTCTGATGCATCAAGCAATTTTACGATACCAGCAGAAATTCCTGCATCGAAAATAGGGCTGCCTACATCAGGTGCTACGATTAGTTCAGCAACTATAGTGAAATCTGATGAAAAGGATAATATAAATGGAGAATACTGCAAGGTATTAGGTGCAATCCATCCAGTAGATAAAACTGCGCCAGACATTAATTTTCAGGTTAACCTTCCTGTAAAATGGAACAGTAAAATATTACAATATGGTGGCGGTGGATTTGATGGTGTTTTGGTTACTGCTGATACTGGATATTACGGGCAAATGGTTTCAGACCCGACACCTTTAGCTCAAGGGTATGTGACATTTGGTAGTGACAGTGGCCATGTAAATTCTTCGTATTGGGATAGTAAATGGGCACTTAATGATGAAGCCTTGAATAATTTTGCTTCTGATCAGTTAAAGAAAACAAAAGATACAGTACTAGAAATAGTACAGGCTTTTTATAAATCAAAGCCGTCTCAGGTATATTTTGTTGGTGGGTCTAATGGTGGACGAGAAGCGTTGAAGGTTGTGCAACGGTTCCCAACAGAATATAACGGCGTTATTTGCTATTTTCCTGTATTAAACTGGGTGCCTAAAGCAATTGCAGATAGCAGGAATGCAGATGCCGTAGAGGCTAATAATGGAGCGGGATGGATCAGTCCTGAACAGTATAAGCGTGTTAATCAAACCATCCTTGGAATAGATGATGGATTAGACGGCGCTCGGGATGGCATAATAAGCAACATTTTTGGAGCTGAAAAAAAGAAGGATGAAGTTTTAAAAGCTTTAAAAAATATATTATCAAATGCGCAGATAAAAACATTAGAAACATTTGCTTCACCTATGAAATTTAATTATCCTCTTGCTAATGGATTAACCACTATGCCAGGTTATCCTGTTTTTAAAGGAGCGCCTTTAGAAGATATGTATCTAAACCAATTTGGTACAGCACCAACTGCCAGAGATGGTATAATGGCAGCATCTGGGGATGCTGTTATTAAAGATATGATAGTTCGAGATGATAATTTTAATCCTGAAAGTTTTGATCAAGATAAATGGCACGATAAAGTTGTACAAGCTTCAGAATTGCTTGATGCTACAAATCCAGATATCTCAGCTTTTAAAAATAATGGAGGGAAATTGATTCTTATTCATGGAGAAGGAGATCAAATTGTTACTTTCCAAGGTACAATCGACTACTATAATGAGTTAGTTAATAAGTTTGGCAAGAACTCCCTTGGTGAGTTTGTAAAATTCTATATGGTTCCAGGAAATGGCCATTATAACTCAGAAACCTGGAATATGGAATCAGACACATTAGACGCATTGGATCAATGGGTAGTAAATAATAAATCTCCTGAGAATTTGATTGTAACAGATGGGTCCGAAAAGACTGCAGGCCGCACACGTCCGCTTTTAGAATATCCTGCTTATCCAGAGTATAAAGGAAGCGGAGATGTAAATTCCGCTGGAAGTTTTATCAGTGCTACTCCTTAATGAAATGGAAAGAGATTACTTTATCATATAATAAAATAATGTTGCTTAGAGTCGGGATGATTAATCCCGACTTCTACTTTTTTTTAATTGATATATTACAATCTAAAGGATTTGGTATTACGAGATTAGAAATTGGAACTAAAAAATATAATGTGATTTTATCACAGAATATTAAATTTTATTTTGATAAGTTAACATTATAAATAAAATTATTTTATACAAAGGAGTGTTTATAATGAAAAATGTTGGAAGCATCGATAAGGTTTTTAGATTTATTATAGGTTTAGGGTTACTAAGCATTTTATTTTTTATGAATGGAAATTTGAAGTATTTAGGATTAGTAGGTTTAGTTCCTATTCTAACAGCTACAGTTAGTTTTTGTCCTTTATATTCGTTATTCGGTATAAAAACATGCAAAATAAAAAAGTAGTTGCTTTTATTGAGCCACCTAAAAAAATTCCATTGTTTTTGAAAATAGGAATATATATATCTAAAAAAGTGACTAAAAGAGATTTACTTGTTCCAAAACTTCTTGCCTGGTATCCAAAGGTTGCCATAAGTTCTGGTATTCTTGAATCTATGGTTGCCCATGGTAAAGGTGAATTGAATAAACGTATTTTGAAGCTTGTAAGAATTCAGACATCTTTAAGTGTATCGTGTCCATTTTGTATAGATATGAATTCATTTGAATACGAAGAAGACGGAATAACTAAAGAAGAAATGTACTGTCTGACAGGAAAATATAATATTAATGACGTACATACATTTAATATTAGAGAAAAATTAGCAATAGAGTATACAAAATTTATATCTCAAACTCCAATTAAAGTACCAAAAGAGTTCATGGAAAAGGTAAAGCTTAATTTTACTGAACGTGAAATAGTTATTTTAGCAAGTACTGTAGCACAGGTTAATTATTGGGCACGCCTTATACAAGCTTTAGGAGTTCCTCCTGCTGGTTTTTCTGACAAGTGTGACATATAATTTAAATTTAAAAATATCATATTATAAAATGCAACTTTTATGATATTAAGGCACATGAACTTGTTATTTTTTCATGTGCCTTAATTGATGAATTAATATTTAATTTGAAGAACTATTAAAAGACATTAAAATAGCAATTAGTACGGCCTAAAGAACCATCGCCTGACATGTGACCCTTGCCAGCACCTTTTCCACCAGCGATTTTTCCATAACCAGAACTATAGCTAGTTCCTGATTGTCCCATTCTTTGTCCTGGTATTCCTGTACATGTATCAATATTATTTTCTAGGGTTTCTTTCATAGAATCTCCCTCTGCTTTAGTTATAGTTCCATCTGCTATGGCTTTATCAATAGCTTTATTTCTTTCTTCAAGTAGAGATTTTTTAAATTCATCTTCTGTCATTCCTTTTTCTTCTGCTAAATCATACATTGTTTTTCCTGAATTAAAGCCAGCAGTTATTTCATCATCCGTCATGCCAAGTTTATTTTTTAATATTGATTCTACATAATCATAGCCTCTTACCCCTGTGACTCTTGCAAGTCCAACTCGCTCGTGAGTATAGTTTGTTGATGTTGAAGTTTCTGTATTTGCTGCATATGCAGTTACACCTAATCCCATTGTGATGGCCATAGCAAGTCCTAATATTAATTTCTTTGATTTCATTTTCAATTCCTCCTATAATTTAAACCAATGTATAAGATTTTATTGCATTGATTTTTTGGATGTGTTGTTTATGCCTTAATAATAAGTTATTTTGAATGTAGAGGAGTGTCATAATTGTGAAATAAAAGTACACAATTAGGACACAATTTTAATTACAGCTAATGATATAATTTAGGCATAAATTATGTAGATAAATAACTTGAAAACTTGATTTACAGCTTATAAATAGTATTTATAGAGATAAAAGATAAGAGGTGATAAAAATGAGTAAAAATATTCTGATTGCTGATGATAATATGGAAATTATTAAAATTTTAAAACCCTATATTGAAAAGGAAGGTTTTAACGTGATTTTTGCTCTTGATGGTGAGGAAACATTATTAAAATATAAACATTATAATCCTGTATTAATTTTACTTGATATCATGATGCCATTGATGGATGGAATTGAAGTCTGCAACATAATTAGGAAGGAATCAAACACTCCTATTATAATGATAACTGCAAAAAGTGAGGATGCTGATAAGATATTAGGATTAAATTCTGGTGCTGATGATTATATTGTAAAACCTTTTAGTCCTGGAGAAGTAGTGGCTAGAATAAAAGCAATTCTACGACGCATTACTCCAATTGAAAATAATAAATTATCTGTAATTAAGTATTCAACACTTGAATTAGATATTAATAATTATTCAGTTAAGGTAGATGGAACATATATGAATCTTACCAAAAAAGAGATTGAAGTTTTATGGATGCTTGCGAGTTCACCTAATAATATTATTAAGAGGGATGATCTTTTAGATAATGTATGGGGAATAGATTACTTTGGAGATCCAAGAACAGTAGATACTCATATAAAGAGAATAAGAGCAAAGCTTGATCTTAATGGACAGTATAACTGGGATATTAAGACTATGTGGGGAATGGGTTATAAATTTGAGGTGAAAGATGTTTAAGCGAAACATTACATTTAAATTAACTATTGGCTTTCTAGTAATTGTTTTAATCTCAACTCTTTTTATAGGAGTTATTGCTTTAAATATATTCAAGAATAATATTTATGAAGTTAAAAAGAATAACATGAAGAAACATGCTATAGCAATTTCTGAAACTATTAAACCATATGTAGGTAATTCTTTAGATAATGAAGACTTTGTTAAAATTATACATTTAATAAATGATATTGATAATGCAAAGATTTGGATACTTAATACAGATAAAAGTATTATAACTGCGTCGGATACTAATAATGATGTTAAGTACATTAGTGATTCAGAAATAAAGGATTTATATGATGATATTAATAGCAAAGTATTGGAGGGAACGGAAGTATATGATGAAGGTTATAATCCTTATTATAATGAAGAAATGATGACAATAGCAGTACCAATAAAAGAAAATAATTCAATAATAGGTGCTATAATTATTAATTCTGGAATATCTGATTTATCAAATTCTATGGACAAATTTTTTATAAGTTTGCTTTTAGCTGTTTTAGGTGAAACAGTCCTTGTAGGAGTCTTAGGATATTATTTTTCTAGGAATATTTCTAGACCAATAAAGAAAATTAATTCATCCGCCTTGGAATTAGCAAGAGGACATTATGGAATAAAAACAAATATATATCAAAAAGATGAAATAGGAGAGTTATCAAATTCATTTGATTTGTTATCTTTGAAACTTAAGTATACTATAGATGAGCTTTTTGAAGAGAAAAATAAACTAAGTAATATTATAACGAGTATGAGTGAGGGAATTTTAGCTTTAGATAGAAGCTCTCACATTATAAATATAAATGAAGCAGCTACAAATCTTCTTTTATGTAAAAAAATGAAAGATGATACAGAGGTAATTAAAATATTATCAGATTTAGATATAATTAGAGAATTAAAATCTTCTATATCTATAAAAGAGAAAAAATTAATTATTAAAGAGCATGAAGGTAAAATATTAGAATTTTCAATATCTCTTATAAAGAGCAATTTAAATGAAATCATTGGTGGTGTGATTCTTATTCAGGATATAAGTGAAAAAGAAAAACTTGAACAAATGCGCAAGGACTTCATTTCAAATGTTTCCCACGAATTTAGAACTCCGTTAACAGTTATAAAAGGTAATTTAGAGTCTATTGTTGATGGGATGATAGAGCCGGAAAATGTAGCAGATACTTATATTACACTCATAAAAGAAACCAATAGACTTGAGAGAATGGTTAAAGATTTACTTAATTTAAGCAAATTGGAATCGGGAAAATTAGAAATTGATGTAAGTGGATTAGATGTTAATATGCTAATTAATGATACCATGAGAAGCCTTAAAACGTTAATAAGAAATAAGAATATAGATTTACAATTGTCTTTAGAAAACAATTTACCAACCTTATTAAGTGATTATGATAAATTAAAGCAATTAATAATCATATTCATGGATAATGCAATTAAGTTTTCTGAAAATGAAGGTGTTTTAAAAGTAGCAACATACACAGATAATAAAAATATCTATATAACCATAGAAGACAATGGAATTGGTATACCAAAAGATGAAATTCAATATTTAGGTGAAAAGTTCTATAAAGCCGATAAAGCAAGAAAGGCAAATGCAGGTGGCACTGGCCTTGGCCTTTCCATAGCAAAAAGATTAACAAAAGTATTAAATGGAAATGTTTCTATAGAAAGTGATTTAGGAAAAGGTACAACAATAACTATTTCATTTTTTATTATGTAGAGAGAGGTGATTTTATGAGACATGGATACCATATGGGACTTAGAAATGGGTATGGTTACAATATGGGATACGGTTTTTGGGGTTCATATATCTTAATATTTATTTTAATAATTTTTGTTATCCTCGTATTTACTTTATTAAGAAATAATAGAACTGAAAATCCATTTGTAATAAAATTAATTGATATTCTTAAAGAAAAATATGCTGTAGGTATAATCTCTGCGGATGAGTATATAGAAAGAAAAGCTGTTATTGAAGATACAAAGGATTCTAATCCCTATATTGCAATACTTCTAAAAAGATATGCACACTGTGAAGTAGACACCAAAGAGTTTTTTTGCATTAAGAATGAAATTGAAAGTACTAATATTGATAATATTACAAAGGAAAGACTTGTTAAGGGGAATTAACATATGAAAAAATCATCATTAGAATCAAAGTTAGTTATAAGTGAGGTTATGATGCTAAATCACGCTAATGTTGCAGGTAATATATATGGTGGCCTTGCGATAGATGATGGACTTATTTTTGCAATTGGAACAGCGTTAATCTATATAAGAAAAAAATTAAATTTGTAGATGTAGCTGCACCTTTAATTATTCTATATAAATTTTAATGATAACTTGTTATTACAAATTATAAGTTAATAAATATAAGTATAGACCTAATTAGCAATATGACAGTAAAATTTATATAGCTTAAGCTTTAGGTAGATGGAGGATACTATAATCATACTTTTTATATATAAGTTGATCGCCGAATGATAACATATTCTTAAAAGATATAGTTATAATCTTAGTTCGTGATAAAGTTACAGATAAGAATAAACATATTTATTAGAATAAAGAAGAACTGTTCAAACAATATTAATTAATCCATATGGAATATTTTATATGAAATAATTATAGTAAATTCGGGGGTATCATAATGGAAAAAATTTTAAAAGTTTGGAAAAAGTATTCGTTTACGCTGTTAGTTGCATTTATAGTATTAGGGATGTTTGATTTAAGGTTTGCAGTGGTAGCTTTAATATGTATGATAGCACCAGTAATGGTATCTATTTTTAAAGGAAGGTTTTGGTGCGGAAATTTATGTCCAAGAGGAAATTTTTATGATAATGTAGTTTCTAAATTTAGTAATAAAAGAATACCACCTAAATTCTTTAAGTCATATTATTTTAGAGCAGTAATACTAACAATAATGATGATAATGTTTGTTTCTGGGATATATAAAAATTGGGGTAACCTTTACGGTATAGGAATGGTAGTTTATAGACTAATTGTTGTAACAACTATAATAGGGATATTATTATCTTTGATATATAATCATAGAACTTGGTGTAACTTTTGCCCAATGGGAACTCTAGCATCAATAGCAGGAAAGTTTAGAAAAAGTAATAAAGTATTGCATGTATCATCTTCATGTGTTTCATGCAAAATATGTGAAAAGAAATGTCCAATAGGTTTAGTTCCGCATAATTATAAAGGTGATATATTAAGCCATCCAGATTGTATCCAATGTGGTAAATGTGCTCTTGCATGCCCTAAAAAAGCAATAGGATATAGTAAAATTACTATAAAATAAGAAGCTTATGCTCAATGCCTATGTGTTGGGGTAAAAAAATGTGAATAAAGTAGCACAAAAAACACGCTAATTCTAGCGTGTTTTTTAATGAATTAAAAATAATGAATACCGTAGATATCTACCGAGGCACTTATTATTTAACTGATTTTAATTTTATAAGAGGATTTTAATATTTAAGTTCTTATTTAAACAATATTATACGCATGTTTTTTGAAAGAATGTGCCAAAGGATTAAACTTATAACTGAGGTTATTAAGTACATAAGCCCCATAATGATTATTCTATTAAGAAAACTAGAAGAAATCACAATCATGCCTATACATCCAAATAATGTTAAAGCACAATTTATAAGAGAAGATGCCGCACCAGTTTCGTTAGGTATCTGGTTCAGCATTATACTTGTCGTTTGTGGACGAATTAAGCTTCCAAAGAATGATGCTGGTATTAATGAGATCATAAATATAACGGGGCTTAAATTACCAGTTATAAACATTGAAAATCCACTAATAGCCATAACGATGTATGCTATTGTTATATATGGAATATTATTATAGTGATTTGATAATTTTACATATGCTAATGGTCCTAGAAGAAAGAAAACTGCATTTGCTGCAAAATAGTAACTATATACTTTGGGACTTAATCCAAAACCATCAACAAAAATATAAGAAGATGCTGATATAAATGACATAGATGGAATTGACATAATTGAAAAAGTAATAAGTAGAGACATAAAGCCTTTATTTCTTGAGACCACTCCTATGTTGCTTATGGAACTTATTATGCTTCCAGTATATCGTTTCTCAATAGTTTCTTCCATAGCTATACTTCCAGCTAATGTTAACATACCTAAGGCTCCCAATACTTCAAATACACCTCTCCATGAAAGCACACTTAAAATCATAGCACCAATAACAGGTGAAATTATTGGTGATAACATTGCCGTTGATTGAACTAAAGCTAAAACAGTTACAAGTTTCCTTCCACTATATGAATCTTTTACTATTGCTGTAGATACTGCAGTTGCTGCTCCACAACCAATAGCTTGTAAAATACGAAATAAAATTAGTTGATATACATTACCAGAAAACACACATGATATACTAGCAATAGTATATATAGTAAGCCCAATGATTAGTATAGTTCTTCTTCCATACTTGTCACTAAGAGGTCCCCATAAAATAGTTCCTAGTGCATAAAAAACAAAGAAAAGTATTAATGTAAGATTTACAATACTAGTATTTGTATTAAGGCTTTCTACCATTTTTGGCAACGCTGGCAAATAGATATCTGTAGATAATGGAATAAATGCACTTAGTAACGTTATAAACGCTAGAAAGCCTTTTTTCCCTAAATATTTTTGTTCTTTCTCTTTTTCTACATAATTGTCTTTTATAATTTCCATATGTTCCTCCAATTTTTTGTTTGACTACAGATCAATCCGTTCTACTTTGTGTCCTAAAAATTCCTCAAGCCTCTTATCGGAGTATTGGATATTAACTGTTTTATAGATATGCTGGTATCCGCGACCTAAAGACCCTCGGTCAAACGGTTTATCCTTTAAATAATTCTGCTGAAATTCTCCCGAAAAACATTCGATGTATGCGTCGACGTAATCCATTGTAATTGGGAGCTGTCCATGGGCACTATAAATATCTTTGATATCATTTTCTAATCGCTTTATCTTTTTCCAGCTGTCTAGCGCCATGGAAAATGGTGCGTTTCTATCAGATTCAAAAAAGTAAATGATGACGTAATCACAAATCATATCTCCTGAAAAAAGTCTCTTTTTTTCCCTATCCAGCAGCATGATGTGTCCATAAGAATGCCCTGGGGTAAATATTACTTCCAAAGTTTTTCCGCCTAAGTCAAACAATTCTCCATCCTTTACAAAATGCGGAGTCAAGGTTCGAAGCAGGCTCCTTTCAGCGAATGCCTTGCTATCGAAATGTTCAATGGCTTCAGGCTTATTTTCTTTCAGAAAATTTACTCCCATCTCAGCTATGAACTGTCTTTCGTGCTTTGTGTCAAAGCCTATAATCTGACCGTAGTCAGGCTGGTACAGCCATACATCTCCAAAATATTCGCTTCCGTAGCTGTGGTCAGGATCGCCATGAGTCAATACCAGCATTACTGGCAGACTCGTTATACTTCGAATGATAGGCCTTATATCCTCGAATCCATAACCAGCATCAATTAAGATAGCTTTTTTTTGCCCTAGGATAAGATAAAAATGCACAAGTCCAGCTTGAGTAATGACATATAAATCATCATCAAGTTTTTGTACCTTACAGAAATTTGTTGATGTAATCATGATTATCACCTTCCTTTGTTGTTATTAAGATTTCATCTACATACACATTTTATGGTGGTACAATAATTATATCAAGTACTATAATATTTAATGTATACTATCAAAAATAATAGTATTGAGTTGAAAAAATGAATGATGTGTACATTTGTGGACCATGAAATGAACAATCGTCCAGTTTAAATTAGATTCGTTAATCATATCAGCGATATAAGTATTCTCTTTTTTACATATTGAAAATAAGATTCCTGCCACGAATCCAGGAGCAACAGTGGTAAAAGACTGTTTATCCTTTTATCTTTACTTTTGAATAATACTATGTATAATGATTATTAAGAAGTACAATAACATTTAATGTGTACTATTAAATATGATAGTAATGAGGTGGCGTATGAAAAGAAAGTCAGAAGATGATTATGTAGAAAATTGTCCAATAGGAGGCGTGCAAAAGATAGTCCGTGGAAAGTGGACCATGGTTATCGTGTTTTTTTTGAGCCAAGGTACTTTGAGATTTGGGGAACTTAGTAGGAAAATGCCACAGGTAACGCAGGCGAATTTAACGAAAGAGCTTAGAACGTTAGAAGAATATAAGATTATACATAGAGAAATATATAAAGAGGTTCCTCCTAAAGTAGAATATTCATTAACAGAGTTGGGTGTGAAGTTTTTACCAGTGCTGAAATCTCTAGAAAAATGGGCAATCGAATATGAAAAAATGTCAAAGTAGTCGAGTAGAAATTCAAATTTAGCTGTTAATTTAATATTAAAAAAAGTAATAGCATTTAAGTTAGCTATTACTTTTTGTGATAGTTTAAATATATATTTTATAATAATGCTTCATCAACTTATTATCCATATAATCACCATTTTCTTTGCAAAAGATTGATTTTGGTAAATACAGGATTTGTTGTAGAAGTAGGAAACACATAAAAAAAGCCATACTACAAGGCATCTGAGCCAAGTAATATGACGATTCACCAAAATTAATGGTGCCGCTGGCCGGATTCGAACCGGCACGATATCACTACCAGAGGATTTTGAGTCCACCACGTCTGCCAATTCCATCACAGCGGCATGTAAACTGACAAAAGTTATTGTAGCATGTATAAAAAGAAAAATCAATAGGTATTTATCATTTTTATTTTATTTTGGAAAAACTTATTTAAATTGTCCATTTAGAATATATAAATAAAACATTAGACAGTATTTTATCTAATTAAAGTTAATAAAAGATTTTTATGCATTTATAGCATAAATTTTTAAATAAAGGTTGTTAGGAGACAAATCATTTGCTAGAATAGGAATAGGGAAAAGTGTTCCCAGCGGGCTATTTTATGCCCAGGTACAATTTTAAGACTTAGAAATAAGATTTAATAGTTGTAATTATCTATTAATTAGGGAGGAGCAAAAATATATGATGTATTCAAAAGAAGTTGAAGAAATGTGTGTACTTGCTAAAGGTCCTAATCACGGATCAGCGCCAATTCCTGTAGAAGGAAAATGGGTTCAATCTAAAGAAGTAACTGATATATCAGGTTTAACTCACGGAATAGGTTGGTGTGCACCACAACAAGGAGCTTGTAAATTAACATTAAACGTTAAGGATGGTATCATCCAAGAAGCATTAGTTGAAACAATTGGATGTTCAGGAATGACTCATTCAGCTGCTATGGCTTCAGAAATATTACCAGGAAAGACTATATTAGAAGCATTAAACACAGACTTAGTTTGTGACGCTATAAACACAGCTATGAGAGAATTATTCTTACAAATCGTTTATGGAAGAACTCAAACTGCGTTCTCAGAAGGTGGACTACCTATCGGAGCAGGTCTTGAAGACTTAGGAAAAGGATTAAGATCTCAAGTAGGTACTATGTATGGAACTTTAGCTAAAGGACCAAGATACCTTGAAATGGCAGAAGGATATGTTACTGATGTTGCTGTAGATGAAGATAAGGAAATCATTGGATATAAGTTTGTTAACTTAGGAAAAATGATGGAAAGCATCGCTAAAGGTATGGATGCTAATGAAGCATTAGAAAAAGCTAAAGGTCAATATGGTAGAGTTGCTGACGCTGCTGAATTATTAGACCCAAGACATAAATAATTATTTGTAAAGGAGGAATTTAAAAATGGCATTATTTGAAAGTTATGAAAGAAGAATTAATCAAATCACTCCAGTATTAGAAAAGTACGGAATGAAAACTATGGAAGATGCTAAAGCAGTTTGTGCTGAAGTTGGAGTAGATCCATATACAATTGTTAAGGAAACTCAACCAATCGCATTTGAAAATGCTGGATGGGCATACATTTTAGGTGCTGCTATAGCAATAAAGAAAGGTTGCAAAAAAGCTGCTGATGCTGCTGAAGCAATCGGAGAAGGATTACAAGCATTCTGTATCCCAGGTTCTGTTGCAGATGACAGAAAAGTTGGTTTAGGACATGGAAACTTAGGAGCTATGCTTTTAAGAGAAGAAACTAAATGTTTCGCATTCTTAGCAGGACACGAAAGTTTCGCTGCTGCTGAAGGTGCTATTAAAATAGCTGAAAAAGCTAACAGAGTAAGAAAAGAACCATTAAGAGTTATCTTAAACGGTCTTGGAAAAGATGCTGCATTCATCATTTCAAGAATCAATGGGTTCACATATGTTCAAACTCAATTTGACTACTTCACTGGAGAAGTTAAAGTAGTTAAAGAAAAAGCATACTCAAACGGAGAAAGAGCTAAAGTAAAATGTTACGGTGCTGACGACGTTAGAGAAGGTGTTGCAATCATGCATAGAGAAGGAGTTGACGTATCAATCACTGGTAACTCAACTAACCCAACTAGATTCCAACATCCAGTTGCAGGAACATATAAGAAAGAATGTATCGAACAAGGTAAGAAATATTTCTCAGTAGCATCAGGTGGTGGTACAGGAAGAACTCTTCACCCAGATAACATGGCTGCAGGTCCAGCTTCTTATGGTATGACTGATACTATGGGAAGAATGCACTCAGATGCACAATTCGCAGGATCATCATCAGTTCCAGCTCACGTTGAAATGATGGGTCTTATCGGAGCAGGTAACAACCCAATGGTTGGTATGACAGTTGCAGTTGCAGTTGCTGTTCAAGAAGCTCTTGCTAAATAGGCAGTTTTAGAGGGTTTTACCTAGTTAGGTAGACGGTTCTAAATACGCACATCTAATAGATTTTAATATCTATAGATGTGCGTATTTTTTTTAATGTCTAGGAAAATGTATCTAGGGAGGTTGTAGAATACTTTGATGAGATGGATCAAAGTAACATAGATGAACCGCCTTGTTTTTCATGCGAAAAATGTGGTGGTACTATGAGACCTAAGGAATATAATAGTGTATACGGAAAAAATTATAAGCTATAATTAAGAAAACCATAGGGGAATACTAGTCTCTATGGTTTTTAACTTATACTACTAGGAATTTCTCCGAAGGAGCGTGGCGCAGCCACTTTGTTCTTACAAGAATTACTTTTAAATTATAAATAAACTAATTCCGTCATATTGCACTACTTGTTAAATGTTGCAATAGAAAATTAATGAAGATATCTAATTTAAGAATTTATATGAAAGTTACTTATATATCTTATAATTTTAAACCTAATATATGTACGACTTTATGAAGAAATAAAACTTGAAGTTAGAAGTCTGTTTAGTTGCTACTAAGATGAAAAGTAATGATTATGAGTATAAGGCATACATGTATTTTATTCATAGTAGGCAGTAGTTTTTAGTGCTTATCAATAAAATAAAGCCTAATTTTTCAAAATGAATATTTCAGTATGAGGTTAGAGATAAAAGCATTATCTTATTTAAAGAAAGCATGTTATTCATATTAAAGTTTTAAAAGTAGAGTTTATATTTAAGTGTCTATAATTAGTTGGTATTAGGCAAAAAACTAAGAGTAAGCGGAAAACTGTAAATTACTAAATAAAATATAGGGCAATAGTATTAGGGGATACTAGTTGCTATACATTGTATTTAATTTTATATTTAGATATTTTAAGTAATTTCTGTAAGAGTTATTATAGACTCATAGTAAGAAGTCTTACTCTTCCTAGTATAATACATTATATTAGGATGGGTACGACTTTTTGTATAAACATTATGTCTAGATTAACTATTTTTGAGTATGGGGTAATTATTTTGTCCAGTAACATTTAAGCGTACGGACTGAGAAATAAAGTGAGGCAAGAGATATTGTAATTTATTGTAGATATTCTTTACCTTTACGTAAATTAAAAACCTCTTTAATTTCATCAAATAATTGCTCTAATGGTACAATTCTATTTTTGTAGGTACATTTTCTATTATCAGTTTTTATAAAATATGATTCTTGGGCTTCACCATTAGTAAATGTGAATATTTCTAAAAATCCTTTATGTGGGTTGAATGTAGCAACATTATTCCAATCTTCATGCAATGGATATTGGATTTTTAAATTATATACCTTTAAATCACTAGAGGATCTATGGTTGTCTCTAAAAACTGGAAAGCAAGGAATGTCATAAGAATTAATCATATAATGAAGTAATTGTATCATTTGTGCAGTATTTACACTTGTTTTAGCAATTTCTTTATAATCAGGGAAACTTAAAAAATGCTGAAACTTATCATCTATATAACTCATAAAAGCCTCCTATAATACACTATATTTTGTTGTTATTATCTTACAATATCCTATAAATTGTACATAAAATATATAGGATTTAGAAATAAGTTCACATAAATATACTTATGATACGGTAATAAAATTGAGATTTATGCTACTTTTATATATTTTGTCATACCATATTTGATCAGAAAAGGTATAATTAGTATAGAAGTATTGGATTGCTTTTATAAGTCATCGAATAAGAATATGTACTACTTGAAATAAATGAAAGGTTGAGAATCATATGTGTAAAGAAAATATAGAAATATTAGATCACTTATTAACAACGTATAGTAATGAAGAATTTGCAGCAACTATTGCTGAGTTATGCCATGGAAAGACTAATACAGAAAGAAAGAATATTATTCGTTGTTTACAGCACGAAATAGAAGTAAGAGAAAATAATTAATAATTTGGTAATTTCATTACAAGGTATAACAAGTTAAAATTTGTGGAAGATGCACTAATGTAACAATTATTTTTAATAATGGAATATTTAGAATAAATAAAGATAGGGATGATACAAGTGAAAAATAAAATTGATGAAGAATTAATTATTACAACCGACGATACACTTAATATGCTGGATGATATTCTTGAAAAGAGAGATAATGAATGGTGGAATAAATTTTATGCTGATAGGGAAAAGCCAATTCCTTTTTTTAAAAACATTCCTGATGAAAATCTTATCTCATACTGTATATCCAATATATTGAATAAGGGTAAGGCTTTAGATATTGGGTGTGGAAATGGTCGAAATTCATTATATCTAACCACACAAGGGTTTGATGTAACTGGAATAGATATCTCTAATAATTCAATAGATTGGGCAAATGAATTAGCAGTAGATTATACTAATAGACCTATATTTAAGTGTGAATCATTATTTGATTTTGAAGATGATTCCAAAAGTTTTGATTTTATTAATGATAGTGGATGTTTCCATCACATTAAACCACATAGAAGAGATTACTATTTTAAAACCATTCTAAATTATTTAAAAGACGATGGATGTTTTGCAATGACTTGTTTTGATTTAAATGGTGGAGCAAATATATCAGATTATGATGTATATCGAGATTATTCTATGCATGGTGGAATTGGTTTTTCAGAATATAAATTAAAGAAAATTCTTGAAAATTATTTTGATATAATTGAATTTAGAAAAATGCAGGAGTCTAATAATTCCAATGTATATGGTAAAGAATTTTTATGGGCAATACTTATGAAGAAAAAAAGAAGTTAAATCATAATTTTCTTAATGGGTGTAACAGTTGAAGTTTATAGGTGTTGCACCAATGTAAAGTATTGTGAAGCAAAGATTAGTTATAAATAATTAATGGAAGGAAAACAATATATGAAAACATTGAAGAAACCTAAAAAGTTAAAAAGAGGGGATAAAATAGCATTGGTTAGTTTATCATGGGGAGGAGCAGGCGATGCAGATATACTGTGGAGATACAAACAAGGGAAAGAGCGACTTGAGCAGGTTTTTGGTTTGGAAGTTATTGAAATGAACCATACATTGGCAGGAACAGAATACATATATAATCATCCACAAAAACGAGCAGAAGACTTAATGAATGCATTTAGTGATGATTCTATTAAAGGTATTATTGCATGTATTGGAGGAATTGAAAGTATACGAATGCTCCCATACATAGATTTTGAAATCATTAATAAAAATCCAAAAGTTTTTATGGGATATTCTGACACAACAACAACACATCTATTTTGTTATAAAGCAGGAATATCAAGTATTTATGGGCCTACTTTATTAGTTGATTTTGCAGAGAATGTGTCTATGAGCCAATATACTGTGGAGCACATAAATAAAACTTTATTTAAATCTGAGGTAATAGGGAAAATTGAGCCAGCATTGGAGTGGACAAGTGAATATTTACCTTGGGAAGAAAAGAATAAGTTAATTCAAAGAAAATATAAGCCAAATCAAGGTTATGAACTTATACAAGGCAATGGAACTGTACAAGGGAATTTAATTGGAGGGTGCTTTGAAGTTTTTGATATGCTTCGAGGAACAGAAGTTTTCCCAAAACTTGAGGATTTTGATAATACAATTTTATTTTTAGAGACATCAGAAGAAAAACCACCAGCATGGTTTATTGAATGTGGGTTAAGAAATTATGGAATTAACGGAATATTAGGAAAGATAAAAGGTATTATTTGGGGTAAACCACAAGATGAGGAGCATTATGAGGAATACAAAATGGTGATAAGAAAAGTCATGAAAGAGTTTGGAAGAGAAGACATGCCTATCTTATGTAATATGAACTTTGGTCATACGGAACCTAAAATATGTCTTCCTTTTGGTGCTTTAGCAGAAATTGATTGTTCTAAAACATCATTTTCTATTTTAGAATCAGCAGTTTTATAAATATAGAGTATTAGAAGTACAAAATAATTAATAGTATCATTTCGCAACATTTTTATAAAACGTAACATTAAATTAAGGTGAAAATGAGATTATTTAAACTTAATGGGGGGGAAAATGTTAAAACATACAGTAACTATTCAAATAGAATCAGAACGATTAATACTTCGTAAATTTGTATATGGTGATATTCCACATATGCTAAAAAATTGGATTGCAAATCCTGCTATACAAAACGAATATGATGAACCAACGTATAAAATTGTTGATGATGTTCATGAATTATTAAGTAAATGGATTATGAATTATAATAATAATGACTTCTATAGATGGGCTATAATACTTAAAGAGAATGATGAAAACATAGGTCAAATTGCATTTTGTAAAGTATACACGGAAATTGAAACCACAGAAATCGAGTATTGTATTGGTGAAAATTATACAGGAAAAGGTTATGCTACAGAGGCATTAAATGAAGTTATTGATTTTTCATTTAAAAAGCCAGAATTCTATAAGTTAGAAGCGTTTCATAGGATAGTTAATTCACGCTCAGGAAGAGTTTTGCAGAAAACTATAATGAAAAAGGTAGAAACTATAAGACGATTTGAAATTGAAAATATTAAACCTAATGATGATATTTGTTATGGAATTATTAGTGATGATTATAATGCCATACAAGTATAATAAATTTATAGAGTAATTTGTCTTTTTCATAAAGTACGAATTTTTTGAAATTCATTTAAAGGGGAAAAGTGATGGATATTATTAAGGGACAGAAACAAGACATATCAGGCATTTTTGATATAATTTCTAACTGTATAAAATATATGGAGAGCCAAGGCATATATCAGTGGAATAAATTTTATCCAGATGCAAATATTATTGAAAATGATATTGATAGTGAGCAGTGTTACGTTTTAAAGGATAATGGCAAGTGCATAGCATATGTTGCAATAACAGAAGAACAATCTCCAGAATACAGCCAAATAAAATGGTTTTCTGATGGAAGAAAGGTATTAGTTATTCATAGATTGTCTGTTCATCCTGAATCTCAGGGAAAGGGTATTGCAAAAAAAATGTTAAATTTCATTGAAGATGTGGCTACTAGAAATAACTATACATGTATTAGATTAGACGCTTATAGTGGAAATGAAACAGCACTTAAACTATATGAGAATTTTGGTTATAAAAAAGCGGGACAGGTATATTTTCCTTGGAGAGACCTTCCTTTCTATTGTTATGAGAAAAATATTTAAAACGATTAATACTAAATATTTATAAAATTTATGACAATTAAAAATTAGTAATTTTAATGAGGTAGAAAAATGAAGGTTTTAGGAATAAATGGTAGTCAAAGAAAAGATGGAAATACAGCATTGATTATGAAGAGTGTCTTTGAGGAATTAGAAAAGGAAGGAATTGAGACAGAAATGGTTCAATTCTCTAGAAATATAATTGAACCATGTAAAGGGTGCTTTGCATGTAAAGGAAAGAATAACTGTATTTTTAAGAAAGACATGTTTTATGAGTGCTTTGAAAAAATGAAATTGGCAGACGGCATTCTTTTGGGTTCTCCAGTATATTCAGCAGATGTAACGGCAAATATGAAAGCCTTTTTAGAAAGAGCAGGAGTTGTTGTTGCAACAAATCCAGGTTTACTTAAACATAAGGTTGGTGCGTCTATATCTGCTGTCCGTAGAGGTGGGGGAATGATAGCAGTGGATACTATGAATCATTTCTTATTGAATAAAGAAGTTATTATATCTGGATCTACATATTGGAACATGGTTTATGGAAAAGACATAGGAGATATATACAAAGATGAAGAAGGAATTAATAATATGCATAATTTGGGGCAAAATATGGCGTGGTTATTAAAGAAAATCAATTAATATTAGGAGATTTTAAGTGTGATATAAAATTAAGACAAGTTACTATAGAATAAACTGCATTTTAATGAAAGAGGATACAATATGGAGAGTTATGTAAATATTTTGGGAATAAATTTCTCAAAACTAAATTTGAAGGAAACAGTTAAATTAATTGATACTAAAGTATCAGAAGATAACAATAAAATATTTCATCTTATCACAGTAAACCCAGAAATTGCAGTTCAGATTCAGGATGATCCAGAATTGAAAAAAATATCACTTGAAGCAGATATAATAACTCCAGATGGAGTAGGTATTGTTTTTGCATCAAGATTAAAAAGAAATCCAGTGCAAGAAAGAGTTACAGGTTATGATTTGTTTTTGGAATGTTTAGAGGTTGGAAATCAGAAAGGCTGGTCATTTTATTTGTTAGGATCAGACGAAGAAGTAAATAGTAAAGCAGCAGAATATATAATTGAAAATTATTCCAATATTAAAATTGCTGGTAGAAATAATGGTTATTTTAAAAATGAAGAAGAAGATAAAATTGTTCACGACATAAATGATTCAAAACCTGATATTCTTATAGTTGCGTTAGGATCTCCACTTGCTGATAAATGGATTTATAAACATAAAAGTGAACTTAATACAAAAGTTGTTTTTGGTGTAGGAGGAACTCTTGATGTAATTACAGGAAAAGTTAAACCTACACCACAAATTTGGAAAAAATTAAATTTAGAATGGTTACATAGAAGAATAACTCAACCGTCAAGAAAAGAACGACAAAAAAAGTTAAAAGTTTTTGCATATAGAGCAGTTGTTGAAACAATTTGCAAGAATACAAATTAGTATAGTTAAATATTGTAGATTGGAATTAAAGGAAAATGAAGATGGAGAAGGTATTATTTTGGGATTTTCAGGATACATTAGCAAGTAATAATTTTATGTTTAGTAAAGCACTATATAAGGTGTTAAAAAATTATGAACCAAATACTGATATTGTTCTTGATGATTTTAAAAAGAAAAAAATTATTGGATTTCCTTGGCAAGATCATAAGAAAGAATATTTGCATTTAACAAAGGGAAATAGTTGGTGGAAACATGCGGAAAATATATTCATAGATGTATATAAAGAATTTAAAATTACTGAAGATAAGGCAATACTTTTGGCTAGAAATGTTAGAGAAGAATTGATAAAGGCAACTGAATTTACCCTATTTGATGATACTATAGAAATACTGGATTATTACAAAGAAAGAGGTTTTACTAATATTATATTATCTAATCATATTCCAGAACTTGAGGATATAGTTAGAGAATTAGGGTTATCAGAATATATAACTTACTGTATTTCATCTGCAAATGTGGGATATGAAAAGCCTAATCCTAAAATATATAAATATGCTTTAGAAAAATTACATAATCATTCAGAAATATGGATGATAGGTGATAGCATTATTGCAGATGTAAAAGGTGCTGAAAGTGTAGGAATAAAGGGGGTTCTTGTAAGAAGTAAAAATGATAACAACGTAAAGTATTACTCTAGTGATCTACGAGGTCTAAAAGAAATCATTATTTAAACTAAAATTATAACAATATGAAGATTGGTTGGTTAAATGATAGGAGGCTGATATTATAGGTAAAGTAGTTATTGTAAAAAATTGTGTTCATTTTATTCATACAGATAAAGTTGGAGAGTATATACAACACGTATTATCATTTATTAATGATTCAAGCAAAGAATATAAAGTGTGAGGTTGTAATGATGATTATATATTTAGTGAGACATGGGAAAGATGATGACTATTATCTATTATAAAAATGGAGAATTAACGGATCATAGTTTAGAATTCATACAAATAATTAAATTTTTTAAGATTAATGTTAATTTTATATTAGATATATATTAATAAAAGGATTTTGGAGGAAATAAAATTGAAAAGAGATGAATTATGTAAATCAATTTATGAAGTAGCACATTTAAATGGAACTTTTAAGTTAAGGTCAGGACAAATTTCAAATGAATATTTTGATAAATATTTATTTGAGTCAAATCCAGTAATTTTAAGAGAAATTGCTAAACATTTAGTAGAACAAGTGCCGGAAGGTACAGAGATTTTGGCAGGTTTAGAGATGGGAGGAATTCCAATAGCAACAGCACTATCAATTGAAACAGGAATTCCAGTAGTATTTGTAAGGAAAAAAGCCAAAGAATATGGTACGTGTAAGTTAGCAGAGGGAACCGACTTTAGGAATAAAAAAGTATGCATTATAGAGGATGTTGTAACAACAGGTGGACAAATTTTATTAAGTGCAGAGGATTTAAGAGGTTTTGGAGCAAAATTAGAAAATGTATTATGTGTTATAGAGAGAAATCCAGAAGGAAGGAAAAAATTAAGAGAATCAGGTTTAGAATTAAAAGCACTTTTTACAATGGCTGAATTAAAGGAACATGAATAATTCATCATAATATTAAATTAATAGGTGAATGCATTCAAAATAAATAGTAATATGCTAAGGGTAAAGAATTTTCTTTGGATCTTGAACATAAAATAAATGAAAAGAAAGCAGCATATGACAAGGAACAAGCGTATAATCCTAATTATACTGATTTCATAAGATTTATATCTAAATTAGATAAAGGGGTATACCTAAAAAAATGGATTGTGAGCAAATAGGTTTTTCAAATTCAAAGAATTTATCTAAAAGTATATTAAAAAAAGAAACTGCAATGAAATACTTGGCAGGAGCAAATATAGATGCTGGAAGTCAATTAATAATAGTTAGTTAAGTAAAATTAAGCAGTATTGGTACTAATAATGTCAATACTGTTTTTTTAGTTATAAATAAACTAATACTGTCATATTGCACTACTCGTTAAAGTATGTAACGGAAAAAATTAATGAAGATATATATTTAGATGTTTTTTAAGTAATTTTAGTAATAGTTATTATAAACTCAGAGTAAAAAGTCTTACTCTTCTTAGTATAATACATTATATTAGAATGGGTACCACTTTTCTTGTATAAATTAATTACTTTGATTATAAGGTAAATAGTTTTAAACTCTTATAGGTACATTCCCTATTATCGGTTTTAATAAAATATGGTTCTTGGGCTTCACCATTACTAAATGTAAATATTTCTAAAAATCCTTTAGGGGGATGAACTGTAGCAATATTATCCAAATTCTCGTGCAAAGGATACTAAATTTTCAAGGTATATACCTTTAGATTGCTGGTAGATTTATAACAATCTTCAAAAATAGGGAAACAAGAAATATCATAAGAATTAATCATATAATGAAGTAATTGTATCATTTGTGCAGTATTTACGCTTGTTTTAGCAATTTCTTTATAATCAGGGCAACTTAAAAAATATTGAAATTTATCATTTATTTAACTCATGTAATCCTCCTAAAATTTATTACTATTATCTTATAGTATGTTACAAATTGGAACTAAAAATATACGATTTAAAGATAGTAGATAATAAAATGTCAAGAACAAAATTATGGGAATTTATACTGTTTTTATTTAATTTCTCGATGACATATTTAATCAAAAAAGGTATAATTTAGTACAAGATTGTTAGTTCAAATATGCTTAAAAAACTAGGAGATAGGGGAGGGTGTTATGGATAGTAATTATATTAAAGAGATGGCATATTCGTTAGGAGCAGATGTATGTGGAATTGGAAGTATAAAAAGATTTAATGATGCTCCAAAGGGATTCCATCCATTAGATGTTTATTCTGAAACAAAATCAGTGATAGTATTTGGAAAGCAATTTTCAGCAAGTTTATTTGAAGCCAATACAAATGTTCCTTATACATTTATTAAAAATAAATCGGCTAGTTTGCTAGATGATATTGCTATTAAACTTACTGATACAATTGAATCAGTAGGCTATAAGGCAATACCTATTCCATCAGATGAACCTTATGAATATTGGGATTCAGTAAATAAACATGGCAGAGGAATATTATCATTAAAACATTTAGCTAAGTTATCTGGTATTGGATGGATAGGGAAGAATACTTTATTAATAAACAAGAAATATGGAAATCGTCTCTATCTTGGAGCAGTAATGACTAATGCAGAATTAATAGAAGATGAATTAGTAAGTAATTTATGCCCAGAAAACTGTAATATTTGTCTAGACTCATGTCCTCAATCTGCGTTAGATGGGATTACAGTAAATCAAAAGAAATGTAGAGAATTATGCTGTTATGTAACTGATGGTGGAGGATTTGTATATGGATGCAATATATGTAGAAAAGTATGTCCATTTGCTAATACATAGTTAATCTTAAATTGTGCCATACCAGCAAGTTATTTTAATTCTTTCAAAAGAACAGATTAAGATTAGTAAAAATATAACCTTTTTAGGTGAAATACCAAAAATGAATGACTTTGAAAAGAGAAAACCTATTAGAAAGCAAATGAATGACAAAGTTCTTGAGGATGATTTTGTATTTGATGATACTGCACTTGTATATAAAAGTGACAATGGTATTTATATTATAGCAGGATGTTCTCAGTAAATTAAGGTCAAGTATAGATTATTTTAATAATATAAAGGGGTGTAGAATGAAGCATTTAGGTACAAAAGAGTTAGAAACTAATAGACTGAAATTACGTAAGTTTGAATTGTCTGATGCAGAAGCGATGTTTAAGAACTGGGCCAGTGATTCAGAAGTAACGAAATATTTAATGTGGCCTTCTCATAAGAATGTAAGTGTATCAGAATCTATAATAAAGGAATGGATTGCACAATATGAGGATGATACCTTCTATCAATGGGCCATTGTATTAAAATCAAATGGAAATGAGCCAATTGGCAGTATAAGTATTGTTAGAATAGATGAACGTATTAATATGGTTCATGTTGGCTATTGCATTGGGAAAAAGTGGTGGCATCAAGGAATAACCTCGGAAGCACTTACGTCTTTAATTAGTTTCTTCTTTAAAGAAGTTAAGGTAAATCGCATTGAAGCGAGACACGATCCTAGAAATCTTAATTCAGGAAAAGTTATGAAGAAATGTGGATTGATTTATGAGGGAACTATAAAACATGGAGATTGGAATAACCAAGGCATTTGTGATTATTCAATGTACGGACTTATTGCGGAAGATTACAAAGAGTAAGAATGCAATCTTAATATAAATTTTTATATAAGCGTGTCACAACAGTAAGTTATAACTTACTAATCATGAAAATTTTAAGGAGTTAAATATGTTAGAATACAATGATAGAACAGGTATACCAACTATTAAAGAGGCAGAAGCATTTTTGCGTGAGGCTGGAGAATTAAATCCAGGGCCTTGGGTACAACATTCTATGTATGCCAGTAAAGCAGCACAAATGATAGCAGAAAATTGTGAGGGATTAGACCCACATATTGCATCAATACTTGGAATGCTTCATGATATAGGCAGAAGATTTGGAATAACTGATATGAGGCATATTTTAGATGGATATAATTTTTTAATGGAAAAAGGATTTTATCGGGTGGCTAAGGTATGTATTACTCATTCCTTTGATTATAAAGATATAAAATCTGCTTTTGGAAAGTGGGATTGCACTAAGGAAGAGTACGAATTTGTAAAACAGTATTTAGAAAGCACTGAATATGATGATTATGATAGGCTTATTCAGTTATGTGATTCTCTAGCATTTATTGATGGCTACTGCCTTATAGAGAAAAGGATGATAGACGTAGCGCTAAGACATGGAATAAATGAATATACTACACTAAAATGGAAGGCAACATTTGAAATAAAAGAGTATTTTGAATTAAAGATGGGCAAATCATTATACAGTGTACTTCCAGGGGTGGTTGAGAATACTTTTGGATTATAGATGTGTTCTAGATTATTTTTACGTAATCTTCTTTTAGTATGAAAAAATTATTTTAAATTTAATCATTTAGAAATGGAGTAAGTGGGCTATATTGAAAATTGATAGATTACTAGGGATTTTAAATGTTCTTGCCAACGCAGATAGAATTACAATACAAGAGTTAGCAGAAAGATTTGAAGTCTCCAAACGTACAATTTTTCGGGATCTGGATACTCTAGACGAGTCAGGAGTTCCAATCGTTACATATTCAGGAATTGGTGGCGGAGTAGCAATCATTGATGGATATAAAATAAAAAATAATATTCTTTCTAAGAATGATATAAAAAATGTTTTTATTGGTCTTAATGGTCTGAAGAGTATTGATGAAAGTGATGATTTAACAAATCTGATGGCTAAACTAATTCCAGAAGAGATAAATACAGTATTTTCAAAAAGTGATTATGTGATTGATTTGTCCTCGTGGTTTAAGGATAGTATTACACAAGAAAAGGTAGCCGTTTTGCATAAGGCAATCAAGAATAGAAATTGTATTAATATAGAATATATTTCTAAAAGTTCACATTCATCAAGAATAGTTGAGCCTCATAAACTTGTTTTTAAGCAATCATACTGGTATTTATATGCTTTTTGTGAGGATAGGCAGGAGTTTCGTTTGTTTAAAATCAATCGAATTGTTAATTTAAAAATTATGAATGAAAGTTTCAATTGTAAGGAAGTTGAAAGAATAGATTTTAGAAACGATTTTAGTTCTGGTTTGTTTTCATCACAAGACCTAACATCATTGTTTGAAGTTATACTAGAATATGATGCTCTTAATGAATTCTTTTTAACAGAAAGGATAGATGCTAAATTTTTTCATAGGGGTAGCAGTTCAAAAGAAAAGGGGCAGATTATATTTTCTGCTTCTGATTTAGAGTGGACTACTAATTTAGTTTTTAGTCTGCAAGATAAAGTTAAAGTTATAGCACCAGTTGAACTAAAAGAAGCAATAAAAATAAGAATAAAAAGAATTTATGAACTTTATAAAGATGACATATAGGTGTCATCTTTTTCGTTATACAATAATTTAAGAAAGGAAGTGCTGCAATGAAAAAAGAAATACTTGTATTCATTTTTGATGGATATGCAGATTGGGAAAGTGCTTATATTTGTTCAGAACTCAATTCACCGGAAGGGGATTATATTGTAAAAACTATAAGTGTTGATAAAGAACCCAAATTTTCTATGGGAGGCTTTAGAATCATACCTGATTATTCCGTAACTGATTATCCGCAAAATTTTGCGATGTTACTTTTGAATGGGGGATATGCTTGGATGGAACAGAAAAACAATGCCATTAAGCCAGTAGTTGAGTATGCTGTTCAAAATCATATTCTAGTAGCAGCAATCTGCAATGCTGCTAATTTTATGGCGGAAAATGGATATTTGAATAATATCAGACATTCAGGTAATACGTTGGAGTATATGAAGTCACAAACACCACACTACAATGGTGATAGCAATTTTGTTGAGAGACAAGCGGTTTGTGATTCTGATATTATAACTGCAAATGGCACGGCTTCTTTGGAATTCGCTAGGGAAATTATGTTGTATTTGAATGTTAAGCCTGCAGAAAAAATTGATGAATGGTATAAATTTAACAAGTTAGGTTTATATCAGCATTAATCAATACATTTATATAGAAAGTTGGGAAATTATGAAATTTGAGTGGAAAAAACAAGAAAAAAATTTATACTTACCAAAAGAGAAACCAGATTTAATAACAGTACCTAAGCAGAAGTTTTTTATGATAAGTGGAAAAGAAAATCCAAATGATGAAGAGTTCTCTAAAAAGATAGGTGTTTTATATTCTTTATCCTATGCTGTTAGAATGATGCCGAAACAAGGGTATACACCAGATGGTTATTTTGAATACACTGTTTATCCACTTGAGGGGATATGGGATCTAACTGAAGAAGGAAAACAATCTAATATATTAAATAAGGATCAATTGCTATATACAATAATGATTAGACAGCCTGATTTTGTGACGCAGGAAGTAGTTAATAAAGCGTTTGAAAATGTTAGGAAGAAAAAGCCACATCCTTTATTAAATGATGTAACTTTTGAAACTATGGAAGATGGATTATCTGTTCAAATGATGCATATTGGCTCATATGATGATGAACCACAAAGTTTTGAGCAAATGAAAAACTTTATAAAAGAAAATAACATTGAAACAACAACTCTAAAACATAGAGAAATTTATATTTCAGATGCAAGAAAAACTGAGAAATCTAAATTAAAAACAGTTTTAAGATATATGATTTGCTATAAGTGATGCTATAGATTTATCTGCTGCAACAATTTTAAGCAGATTCATTATAATTTTGAACATAGCACAGGCATTATTATATGAATAAAACTATTACTAATAGAAGTCGGTTAATTGTTATAAATGAGTGGCAATGCTTAGTTGTATTAGGTATACGCATGATTTTGCTTATATAGTATAGTAGTTTTTATTGCTTATAATAAAATAAATCCAAAACCTTTATAATAAATATTTCAGTATAAGGTGAGAGATAAAAGCATTATTCTACTTAGAAGAAACCATGTTATTTATATTTTAGTAGTAGTAGAGTCTATTTTTATAATTACTTGCGTAGTAGGTAAAAAATAATTAGTCAGGCAAGTAGTTTAATAATATTAAACTATGTAGTAGGTGCAATTTATACGAGTACCAAGGTCAGTGATTACAATACTACTATTATATATGTAACTTTATAGTTAAGGATTTTGATAATTGTTGCCATAACTAATACTAAAAGTCGTACCCATCTTAGTATAATACATTATATTAGGGTGAGTAAGACTTTTTATTTTAAAATATAAATTGTGTTAAAGGTTTTATAATACATGTTAGAGGTGAAATCTATGGAATTAACAGTAATATAAATTTATTATTACAATTCATATAGATTCTATTAATTAATAGGTAATTTGTTAATTAGTAATAATTAAAATTACACCATGAGAAATGAAGTGAGATAAGAGATATTAAGTAAAGAAATATTTACTTTTAACAATAATAATTGTTATTCTCGTTAGTATAATATGTAGTTTATTTTTTCATAAACACCCTTTTGTGAAAAGTACAAATTTACAGAATGAGAGTTTAGCAGGAATTTGCTTTATGAAACAAGCAGATATGTTACTTTTAGAAAAAGAATTTGGTAAATTAACACGTGAGAATACTTATAAAAATGAAATAAGAGGCTTAGAATTTGATAATCTACCTTATTATGCATCTGTTCAAATAGATAAAAATAATCAAGTTATCTGTATATCTTTTGGATATGGAGATAAGACAAGTAATACAAAATTTACAACAAGTAGAGGTATAGGCTCAGACTCTACATTTTCAGATGTACTAAAGGCTTATGGAGATAATTATTTCAAAAAAACTTATTCTGATTTTATGGGTAGTGGTGATGGATACGATGTTACTTATATTGATAAGAAGCAAAATATTTCTATTGAATTTGAGTTTATTGAAAGTAATCCTTACTCTGATAAAAAAGAAGAATTTTTTCATTTTAAATTTAGATGAAGTCTTTTTTAAATTAATGTAGGCAATAAATTATACTATGTCACAGTAAAATAAAGTCGTGACACGACTTTTTTTACTCATACATTTTGTCAAGAAATGAAATAGTTCCATATCTAGTATTCAAAGTTCCAAAACTCATAAAAAAGTTAGGGAAAAATAGATAGGTATACGCTCCGTATTAGGTCAGAAATGGCTTGATGCGGGGTTTTTTGGCGCCGTTTTTTTGCTAACATAGATAGAAGAAGTCTAAAGAATTTTAAGGTTTAAGCAAAAAGGGTTAAATTCTAATAAAACTTAGTGAAAATAGCAAGCAAGAAGAAAATAAAAATTAGGCCCTGTTATGTAAAATTATAGATTTATTTACAATTAGTATGAGTAATTTGAAAATAATGATATAATTTTTATATTGATTAAAGTTTTATTTTCATATAAACAATTATTAGTTTAACATGATGTTTTAAATTGCCGAATGATAGAAAATAATTTTAAAATATTGATAATAAGAGGAGGAAAAAAGATGAAGATAAAAGTTTTAGTAGATAATAATACATATATTGACCAATATTATTATGGTGAACCAGCTGTTTCCTATTATATTGAAGATGGAAATGTTAGATTATTATTAGATGTTGGATATTCGGATTTATTTCTTAAAAATGCAGATGCGTTAGGAATAGATTTAAAAAAATTAAATACCATTGTTATTTCACATGGGCATGATGACCATACCAGAGGATTAAAATATTATTTTGAACAGAATAGAAACCGTAATATTTCTATTATTGCCCACCAAGACACATTTAAAGAAAAGATAATGGGGAATTTAAAAATTTGTTCTCCTATTTTACAAGATGAATTGAAAGAGAAATGTAATCTAATTCTATCAAAAGAACCTAAAAAGGTTAGTGAAAATCTGATATTCTTAGGAGAAATACCTAAAATGAATGATTTTGAAAATAGAAAACCTATAGGAAAACAAGTGGAAGGTAAAATATTAGTAGATGATTATGTAATGGATGATACAGCACTTGCCTATAAAAGTGAAAATGGTATTTACATTATTACTGGATGTTCTCATAGTGGAATTTGCAATATTGTAGAATATGCAAAAAAGGTCTGTAATGATAATAGAGTGTTAGGCATTATAGGAGGATTTCATTTATTTGAAGTAAATGATCAGGTAAATAAAACTATAAATTATTTAAAACAGAATAATATAAAAGAGTTATATCCATGCCATTGCACCTCCTTTGCTGTTAGAGCGGAAATTTATAAAATTTTGCCAGTAAAAGAAGTTGGAGTAGGCTTGGAAATCAATTGGTAACAATGTGGTGAAATCCAATATACATATGAAAGAAGAAATTAAAATGCAAATATAAAACATAAATATAGGGAGAATAGATTATGGGATTTAATATAATTAATATGAATACTTGGGATAGGAAGGAGTGTTTTAATCATTTCTTTAATAATGCAAAATGTACATACAGTATAACTGTTAATATTGATATTACAAATCTGTATAATTACACAAAAACTAATAAGTTTAGATTTTACCCAACCTTTACATGGGTTGTCTCTAAAGCTATAAATAACTATAAGGAATTTAAAATGGCATTTAATGAAGACGGGAGATTAGGATTCTTTGATGAAATTGGTCCAAGTTATTCTGTATTAGATGATAAAACTAAAGTAATGAGTGATTTATATACGGCATTTGATAATGTATTTTTGAATTTTTATAAAGATATGGAAAATTCTTTAGACAGTTATAAACAAGATACTAATTTTTCTACAAAGTTTCAAAATAATTTTTTCATTGTTTCGTGTTTGCCGTGGTTTAATTACACATCTTTTAATGTAAATAATGAAGGAAGTAGTCCCTTTCTCTTTCCAATGGTAACATGGGGAAAGTTCTTTGAAGAAGGTAAGAAAATTATTATGCCAGTAACTATTCAGGTTCATCATGCTGTTGCTGATGGATACCACTGTTCATTGTTTTTTTCAGAGATAAAAGAAATATCATTAAATCCAGAACAATATTTAAAGTAAACTCAAAAATATGTATACAATATTCTTATTAGTGACAATAAATATTGCTTCTCACAGAGTTATTGAAAAGTGTGGATTTGTTTATAAGGGAACATTACGAGATTTTTTTATCAAGATGGAAAATATATAGATAGATTATATTACTCGATTTTGAAAGATTAATTAAATCAAAAAAGTAGGTGGTAAATTTGGATTTTGAAACGTGTTTTAATACATCACCATCAATTTTAATGGAAGGTGCATTAGGGGAAAGATTGAAACGGGAATTTAATATTAAGTTTGATGACAAAGTTGCAATGGCTAATCTAATTTATGATTGTAAGTCAAGACAAGCTATGAAAGCTATCTTTCAAGAATATGTAAAAATTGCCGAAAAATATAGTTTGCCATTTATTGCGACAACACCAACTCGAAGAGCCAATAAAGAGCGTGTTTTGCAATCTAATTTAAGTGAAAAAATTATTGAAGATAATGTACGTTTTTTACAAGAAATTAAGAAAAATACAAGCACTAATATGTTTGTTGGCGGGTTAATGGGATGTAAGGGAGATGCATATAAAGCAACAGAGATTTTATCTATAGAAGAGGCTCAGGAGTTTCATTCATGGCAAGCAACTTTATTCAAAAATTCAGGTGTGGACTTTTTGTATGCAGGAATTATGCCTGCTTTATCTGAGGCTATAGGAATGGCGAAAGCTATGGAAAGTACAGGACTTCCATATATTATTAGCTTTATGATTAGGAATGATGGGAAGCTAATAGATGGAACTACTATTCACAATGCTATTTTTAACATAGATAAGGAAACAGTGGGTAAACCAATTGGTTATATGACAAATTGTGTTCATCCAACAGTTTTAGAAAAGGCATTGTCCGCTTCATTTAATAAGACTAAATTGGTAAAAGAGCGTTTCTGTGGTATACAAGCAAATACTTCACCATTATCACCAGAAGAATTAGATAATTGTAGTGATTTAAAATCATCTGATAGTGTTAGTCTTGCGAGTGAAATGATGAAGTTAGATCAGTATTTTAATACTAAAATTTTTGGCGGTTGCTGTGGTACTGATAACACGCATATAGAGGAAATAGCAAAAAGAATAAAATTTTTACAATATCATTTTATATACAATTAAACAAAATATCTGGTTATAGAATTGAAGATAACAGATTTATATAAGGCTGATTATAATATATCTATTAATATTTCTGATAGTAATAATACAACTAAGGCTATCAACGTTTAAGAGGTGTTGATGAATGAATAATATACAAGTAATTATATGGCTTTTTCCTATACTTTTTATCTTCCATGATTTTGAGGAAATAATTTTCATGCAAGCATGGATAAGCAAAAATAGAAGTTATTTATGTGCAAGATTTCCTAAGTTATCAAAAAAGTTTCTACCTCATTTTGACAATATTACAACATTATCTTTTGCATTTGGAGTAGCGGAAGAATTCATGCTAATTAATATAATCACAATTATCTCTTATGTAATGAATTGGTATAATCTATGGTTAGGTTTATTTATTGCATTTACTTTACATTTGGTAGTACATTGCTTTCAAATATTAATTGTAAGAAAATATGTTCCTGCTATTGTTACAAGTATTATTTGCTTGCCCATTTGTATGTATATAATTGAGCATATAGTTAAACTATTCATACTAAGAACAATTGTGATTTACTCAATTTTAGGGTTTGTAATTATGGTAGTTAATTTAGCAATAGTCCATAAGTTTATGAATAAATTCGGCAGATGGCTAGATCAATATGAAGAGGAATAATTAATTAATAATCGAAAAATGTTTTTTTGTTGGAGATGGTGGATCTGATGAATTAAAAGGTGCAAAAAAATTGGGGATGAGGACTATACTAACAGGACATTTATTAGAAAAGGAAAGAAAAGATTATGATGCAATAAAAAATTTTGCTGATTTTTATATAATAGATTTTAGAGAGATTGTTGATATAATAAGGAATTAATAAATTTATTATAAAGTATAATGCAAAGTAGTTATTAGAAAAAAATTAGTAAGGAGTGTAAAATGCGTACAGAGCAAGAAATGTTTAATTTAATATTAAGTGTTGCAGAAAATGACGAAAGAATTCGCGCAGTTGTTATGAATGGTTCAAGGACAAATCGAAATGCTATAAAAGATATTTTTCAGGATTATGATATTGTCTATGTTGTTAATGAAACTAAGCCATTTCGTGAACAGAAGAACTGGATAGATCAATTTGGAGAACGATTATATATGCAATATCCTGATGAAAATTCTTACTATGAAAATGATGTAGAGAATTCTTATGGATGGCTTACTCAATTTGCAGACGGAAGTCGTCTTGACTTACATGTATGCACATTGTCACATGTGCTAAAAGAAATTGAAAATGAAAAGCTTTGTAAAATATTGCTTGATAAAGATAAGTGTTTGCCTGACGTACCAGAGGCAACAGATAAAGATTATTGGGTGAAGAAACCAACAGAGAATAATTTTTATGATACTTGTAATGAATTTTGGTGGTGTCTTAATAATGTTGCAAAAGGACTATGGAGAGAAGAAATACCTTATGTAATGGACATGTTAAATTATTATGTTCGCCCACAGTTAATTCGTTTAATGGAGTGGAAAATAGGATTTGATACAAACTTTACTGTTAGCGTTGGAAAATCAGGAAAGTATATGTATAGATGGTTAAAGGAAGAGACATGGGATATATTTTTAAAAACATATCCTTCAGGGCAAGTTCAAGGTATTTGGAAATCAGTTTTTATTATGTGCGATTTATTTGATGATATTGCTAATGATGTAGCTTGCAATATGAAGGTTAAATACAATGAAATTGAAGCAAATAACAGTTTGAAATTCTTAAAGGATGTGCATTTATTACCTAAAAATGCAAAAGAAATATATCAATAATATTCAAATCAAACTAATGCTCAATGTTTCTTAATTGTTGTAACAAGTAGTGATAGGTAGTGAAGATATTTATATAATGGGGGAAGACTATGAAGATAAGGAAAATGATTATTGATGATTACCAAGCAGTATATCAGCTATGGAATAATACACCTGGAATGGGTATGAGAAATGCAGATGATTCAAAAGAAGGTATTGAAAAGTATCTTAATAGAAACCCTGAAACCTGCTTTGTTGCAGAAGTTGAAAATAAAATAGTTGGTGTTATTTTGAGTGGGCATGATGGTAGAAGAGGCTATATATATCATACAGCAGTTAGTAATACCACTCGAAAGCAGGGAATAGGTACAAAATTAGTGAATACTGCAATTGAAGCATTAAAAGAACAAGGGATTAATAAGGTTGCGTTGGTAGCTTTTGAAACAAATGAATTAGGAAATTCTTTTTGGATATCGCAAGGATTTGAAGAGAGAAATGATTTAGTATATAGAAATAAGAGCCTTAATGATGATAATGTTTAATTATAAAAAATTAATATAATTTAAGGCCGCACTTTTAGAATTAAGAATAATTGATGATGCGAGCTGTTTATAAAATTAGATGAGGAGTTGATAATATGAATTATAGAGTTGACATACTTTTATTTGATGAATTTGAAACCTTAGACGTATTTGGCCCTGTTGAAATATTTGGGCGATTACCAGAGATTTTTAAATTGAATTTTATATCAGTTAATGGTGGGCTTGTTGAAAGTTCTCAAAAAGTAAAAGTAGAGACTAATTTATATACAAAAGATGTTGATACTTTGAAAATTTTATTTGTACCAGGTGGAAGTGGTACAAGAGAAAAGGTTAATGATAATAATTTTATTAACTTCATTGAAAACATTTCTAAAGAATCAAAATACATAATTAGTGTATGTACTGGTTCGGCTTTACTTGCAAAAGCAGGAATTTTAAATGGACAAAGAGCAACTACAAATAAAAGATCATTTAAGTGGGTTACAGAACAAAACGAAGATGTACTATGGGTAAAGGAAGCAAGATGGGTAAGGAATGGTAACATATATACATCTTCTGGAGTATCGGCAGGAATTGATATGGCCCTTGGTTTTATAGAAGACCTAATGGGAAAAGAAAAAGCATTAGAGATTAGCCGGCATATTGAATATTTCTGGAATGAAGACAGTAACTATGATCCGTTTTCTAAAATGTATGATAATTAAATTGGGAGGAAGCTATGAAAGTGAAATCAATTTTTAAGTAGTTGTTTTTCATAATAAATTAGTTAGGAAATATATAAATGGTGCTTCTAAAATTACTGTATTTTATTTCTAATAAGGAGGTTGTTATGGGTAAAACAGTTCATATTGTATATTCTCAAAGTGCAGAAGGTAGTTTTAAACAAGCTATTAAGAAAGAGGTTATTCGAGTAGATAAACTTATAGCTCTTTATGATAATATTTCAAATGGAGAAATAAAGAATTTGAAAGACATAAAGAGTAGGCAAAGTTGGTGGAAAGAGCTTAATGGAGAAGAAGATTATCTTTACTATGAAACAAATGAACTTGAAGATAATTGGAAAAAATTCTATGACGATATTTCGGAAATAAATGAATGTGATACTGTTTATCTTTGGTATGGGAATTGTAATAGAGAAATTTGTGGCATGATGTATACTCTTTATTTACTAAAAGACAAAAAAATGAATATTCATGTTGTTAATGTCTCATATATGATTACAGAAAATAGTAATGGAATAATTGTTATTGTAAGCTCAGCATCAGAAATTATCTATAACAAATTAGATGAATATTTAAAGTTAGCAAAACAAATTGAAAGCAATGAATATAAGAAATTGCTAAATCAATGGGATAAACTGACTAAAGAAAACTCATTATTACGTAGTTATAAAAATGGAGAAATGTTTAGTGTAAGTGAAAGGTATTTTGACAAGGATATATTAAAATATACAGACAGGGAATATAAGAAAGCACCAAGAATTGTAGGAAATGTACTTGGAAGTACTGAGCCGAAAATTACAGATGATTATGTATTTTGGAGAATTAAAGAACTTACTAAATTAGGGCAAATAAGCTTTAAGGGTAATTTCGGAATTATGAGGGAAATGGAGCTTTGTATAACTGATACGGGAATAGAGTATTTAAATAGTTTTTCAGAAGCTATGGAGTTTTGGAATGATAGAAGAAATGCTGAGACAAAAAAAATAGAATTCATTAATGAAATTAAAGAACAAGGAAGGTTAGAAGAAAGAATAAAAATAGCTAAGAATTTGTTAAGTATACTGGATGTAGAAACGGTTGCTGATAAAACTGGATTGACAATTGGACAGGTTATGAGTTTAGAAATAGATAAGTAAAATAAAGGAATTATTATGCACTATTAATTAGATATACTGTTACATTATGTTGTAATTAGGGCGGGATTAGCTTAATAAATTCAGACTTTTAAACATTTGATTTATCTCAAAAATCAATTATAAAAAAATAGTGAGAAGGGTGTTTTATGAGTTTCATGCACTATATTTCAGCAAATAAAGAACTGCCTTTAGGAGTAAGAGGAAAGAAAGAACCAAAGCAAATAGGTATGACTTTAGAGGAATTAAAGAAAACAAAAGCATGTATGCCAATTGAAACTTTAATTGAAAAGGGAATTTTGATTCCTGAAAAAGTTAAAGTTTATGATTCTTTAGATGATTTAGGAATTATAAAAATTAGTAACATTTACGATAGGAACGAAGTAGTTAAGAAACATTTTAAAAATAAGTTCGTGTATAAATTTTATGGGAGTTTCAATTTAAGCGAGAGATTAAAAAATCATTCTATTGAAGCTTATAATAGTAATAAAAAATGTTTAGAAGAGCTTTTTAAATATATAGAAGAAAATATAAGTGACGGGGAAGAATTTGAAATCTATACTTGTTGGGCTGATGAAGAAGGGGGGGAGCGTAATAAGAAGTTGGATAAAGTGATTTATTTAAAAAGCTTTGTGATTCCAGAATCCTTTGATTTTCAAGAAAGAGAATATATAGTAATAAAAGGTTGATTTTGATGATTGTTTCTGCTTCACTAATTGAAGAAATAAGAAAAGACAAATAGTTTAGTCAAATTGCTTTTTCGTAAATTACATTATTATGAACTACATATTAAGATAATATATAAAAAATTAAGTAGTTCTAATTAACGGCTTACCATTTCTCGTTATATGGTAAGCCTATTTATTGAGTGATTATTGCTTCTGAGTATTCTTTAAAGCTGAAACAAGTAAATTTACACAAGTTTCTATATCACTGTCATTGGACATTTCATTACCAATTTCAATAAGTAATGAATTTTTAGATAAATCTTGATTAAAGCATAATTGTCCACGATGATAAGAAAGTATTTCTGATTTAATTTCATTTGAATTATTAATATTTTGTGATAGATCTTCAGCAAATTTTTTATTTTCTTTATAAAAGGGACTATTTTCTGCAAGAACAAGTAGTATTTTTCTTTTATCGGATTTGGAATCATCTGACATATATCGATGTATGTCTAAGAGAATTGAGCTTGAATAATTTTTTACATCAGCTGTTATTAAATCACGCGAATTCTTATATGAATCGCCATAGTTTTCAGGTACAGTACATTTGATAAAATTGCTTTTAAGACCCTCATTAACAAGTTTATTATTAATTGAAGCACCTACATCGGTTATATTTATACCTGAGATGGTTTTTATATTTGATAATTTTGGCGATAAAACTAAATTTTTAATGCAGTTTTAATAATAAAGGTTTATAATGTACTAAATATAAGAACTGTGGTAAAGATAGAGTATTATTATGGATAATTTGATTAGCTTAAATATAATAATTACTATGAAAAAGAGGTGTAGGTATGTATTTAAATATTTTAAAAAAGATAAATATTTTTGATAATTATGTTTTATTCATAATCAAAAAATATATGCAGAATAAATATTTAGATAGATTAATGCCAATAGTAACAAGTATGGGCAACTTAGGTGCGATATGGATTCTAATAGCTGTCATTTTGATATTAGATAAACCATACAGATTAATCGGAAATATAGTTATATTAACACTTATTATAAGTACTATTGTTGGAGAAGGAATAGTAAAACATATAGTGAGGCGAATAAGGCCATATAACGGCAGAAATAATAGTAATATCTTGATTTCAAAGCCAACTACATACTCTTTTCCATCTGGGCATACTTTATCTTCATTTGCAGTTGCAGAAATACTTTCTATGTATTTAAATAAATATACAATTATATTTATTGTAATAGCATTTTTAATAGCTATTTCAAGAATTTATTTGTATGTACACTATCCAACAGATGTTATAGCAGGGTTTATAATTGGTATATTGTGTTCTAAGATGATTTTTATAATTTTACATGAAAGGCATATAGCAAATATTATTTTACTTTATCAAAATATATTTATCTTTTATTAATAGTGTTAAGATAGAGACAATTTATAGGTAGGAGAAATTAAGAATGATTTTTTTTGGACATTTAGGAATAACTACAGGAGTAATTAAAATTTATGAAAAAATAGCTCATAAAGATATAGATATAGATATAGATAGTGAAGTATCAATTGATTATAGAGTTGTTCTGGTAGGATCAATATTGCCTGACATAATAGACAAACCTATTGGTGCTTACATATTTCGCAATACTTTTCATAACAGCCGTATATTTGCACATACATTACTATTTTCGGTTTTGATAATGTTAATAGGTTTATACATATTATATAAGCATAAAAAAAGTAATATTCTGTTACTTGGAACTTGCACATCTATACATTTAATATTAGATAGTATGTGGCTATATCCTGAAATACTTTTTTGGCCATATTTTGGATGGAGATTTCCTGTAAGACCCGAAGGCAATTGGGTGCAAAGCGATATTATTAGACTTGCTACAGACCCGAGCTATTATCTATCTGAATTAATAGGATTTATGATTATTGCATATTATTTTGTAAGATTAATAAAAAATAGGCAAATTAACACATTCTTAAAGAATGGTAAGCTATAAATTTAAATTCTATAAATGTTTAAAGAATATAAAGTAGTTTTAGAATATCTGCATTTTTACCTATATTAAAGTATTTATCAAGTTTAGAATTTCAGTCTAAAGTAAATTTTGTTGTGAGTGAAAATGGTTTGGGAAAATTATATAGAATTTAACAACTTGACAGCAGAACACGCGTTTGATACCATATATTTGTGGTGATTACATATATTGGAGGTTAGAACGTGAATATAGAAGAGACGTATAAAAAGATAGTGGAGATTGTTAAGGATAAACTAACATGTTCAGCACATAATTTAGATCATGTATTTAGAGTTTATAATCTTTGCTTATTACTTGCAAAGTACGAGGAAAATGTTGATTTAGAAATACTTATTCCAGCAGCATTATTACATGATATTGCAAGAGTGGAAGAAAGCAGCGATAAAACAGGAGAAATTGATCATGCGGTTTTGGGGAGTGTATTTGCAGAAAATATATTAAGAAAATTAGAATATGAAGAAGAGAAAATAGAGAAGATAAAGCACTGTATCACATCACATAGATTTAGAACAGGGAATGAGCCTAATACAATAGAAGCAAAAATACTGTTTGATTCAGATAAACTTGATGTTATAGGTGCAAGTGGAATTGCTCGTACTTTTATGTTAGCAGGACAATTTGGACAAAGACTAACGGTAGATGAACAGTTAAATAATTATATGAAATCTAATACAGTAGAAAATGGAAGGCTGAAGGATGTTTCAAAGCATACACCTTTTATTGAGTATGAAGTAAAGTTTAAAAAAATTCCAGATAGATTATATACAAAGAAGGCAAGAGAAATAGGGAAAGAAAGACTAGGGTTTATGAATGAATATTTTAATAGGTTAAAGTTAGAAATAAAGGGGATTAAATAAAATTATTTAATAAAATACCAAATGATTTAACTTATCCATTAATTCAACCATTTTTACATAAGAAAGTATTAGAAGTTTTAAACAAGATATAGACTAATTACAGATTAGTAATTTAAATAATCTGTTGGCACTTTTATAATATATTATTAAATTAGATTTGATGAGGTAAGCATATATGGAGAATTTAAGTATAAAAAATGACTTTACCTCTATAAAATCAGAAAAATTAATTGTAGATGTAGTTTCTTTTATTGCTAAGTAAATTTGAATCAACTACTTTTGTAGATTGATAGAAGGATACATAGTCATTAGTTTCATTGAATACTTTATATCCAGCACTTTTTAATAGTTCAACTTCTCTTTTAAAATCTTCAATTGAAGTATCTTCGCGACGTATTTCGATTGACTCTCTAATTACCATTCAAACCTCACCTTTATCTAAAATATTATTGATTATTTTTATTGAGTTGCTTTTTGTATTCAGCAACGATTAATTTATCTAATTCTTGACTTAATTTTAAAATATAATCGCTACTTAAATCTTCATTATTTACTATTGCTGCATGTAACATATCCCTCAACATATCTATATCATACGGTATTATATCATGCATTATTTTAACTCAACCTCCTTTCATGCTTAAAAACTATTCGTACCTATATTAAATATTTTGATATCTATAGATATTATTAGAGAAACAAAAAAATGTAATATGCATATTTGTTAATTATGAAATATGTACATACAAAGGCATCATTTCTTTTGCATTTCAGTTAGTTGGGTTTAATTTATAATATAATTTTCTAATCAGTTTGCATAATAGCATCCATAAGATAAATACAAGTAGTCACTTATACCTCAATATAGCATATAAATTATAGCAGGATAAAGATTTAACTGTAATATCATAATAATACTATATTCTTAATTTAAATGCTTACTATAAAACTAATTATATAGATATTTTCATTGTCTTACAAATTTAACAAGCGTAAATGAATTCATTAGAATTAACTTACGCTTGTTTTTGATATTTACAATATTTTAATTTCTTCCTTGATTGTTAAGATAGTGAGACACTTACATCTAGATGAATTATATTATTTTTGAATTCATTAGATAGTATGTGGCTTTTGCTATTATTAGTATTAATGGCCTTTATCTAAGCAAATGTAATATTTGATATTAAAATCATTTATGAAATTGTTTATAATATTAGTTCTTTATAAGAGTTAATTTTTTTAAACGTAAAAAAATCGACAATATTTCACTTACTTTTGTAATGTGATGGCGAAAATTGCGATAAAAAAAGTGTTTTTTGAAAAAGATTTAATACGTTTAATATTTAACTAGTTACATTGTTTGATCTATTTCTTTCATTTTTATTAATGTAGATTGTATGTATTTAAATGAAGCAACTTATTTATTTACTATTATAACATAGTAATAGAATATAAGATGAAAAAAGTATTTTTAAATTTCATTATTATTACATATTTATGTTTTATGCCTTGAATTTTATAAATTCATTATTTTACTAAAGATTAAGTTTTAATGTTGTAGATAAAGGGAATATTAGCACTAAGAAATTTTTTATACCAAATTTAAGTAAAAAAAGCTATAATTAGTATATAAAAAAGGTTTGTCTTTACAAGCATTCCTAATATAGGTACTGATGTAAGTTGAGATGGATAAAAAATTATAACAGTAAAGTAGATTATTACAAGCAGAATATATTAAAAAATAATTAGAAAGGAAGTTTATTATGGGAGAATTATCAAAGCTGCCTAATATTGGAAAGGAAGTTGAAAGCCAATTAAATAAAGTAGGTATATATAATTATGATGAATTAAAGAAAATTGGTGCTGAGCAGGCGTGGCTTAGAATACAAGAAATTGATGCTTCCGCGTGTATTCATAGATTGTTGGCATTTGAAGGCGCAATTAACGGCGTTAAAAAGACAGCGCTTCCACAGGAACGTAAGGTAGAATTGAAAGATTTTTATAATAATCATAAAATAAAATAGTAAGTTAAAAGGGCGCTTAAATCTAAATTTGAAAAAATAGTTTATTTTATATAAAAAAGTTAAAAATATCTATAAAGTATACGATAATAAGAGTAAACGTTGTGAAAGGGGTAAAACAATGAGTAAAGTAACAAGAGATACTATTATTGAAGCAATTAAAGAACTTTCGGAAGAGCAGCAAGAGGTTATATTATATTTAGTAGATATATTTGAAGGAGAAGAAGAAACAATTCTTGAATATTGTAAAAAAGAGTTAGTTAATTAATAATTTATGTTAATTGATATAGATTATTGTATAGTAAAGAATAATATGTTAATATTAAATTGGACGTAATACTGTAATTGATATTCTCAAGTCCAAATTGAAATATCTATATTCTAAAAATGAGGGAAATGGGTAGTTTAGATATTATCTACATTTCCCTCGTTTTTATCTAAAAAAAGTGTTGTAGAATAAATTAAAGCATTATCTGGATATTATTCACCAGTATGCCTGTAAAAGTTTTCAAATCCTATATCTAAAACAAAAACATTTTGTTAAATATCATTATAAAGAAATATTAGGACAGGTTTTAAAATCGCAAAAGCTACAGCCATGATGCTGAGATTTACGTTTTATAATTAAGGCTAGGTCATTAAATACAGTAAAGTAACCAGGAATATCATTGTTATCCATTTGAAAGTGTACTCCATAAGCAATTTCATCATTTTCCTTTTCACTTTTCCAAACTATAGAACCTCTAAAATTATAGCGTTTATGCAAGAGTCTAAGTTTAAATTCATAAATTATGTTATCGCCTATTGGAAGCTTCAATTTTGATGAAAATCTTAGGCCGCCTATACCAATATCATTAACACATATACTGGTAGCGTGAGTTTTTACTGATTTACCATTTAACTGCACAATTGACGTCTCAGTACAGATTGGTTTTTTTAGATATACGCGGAAAAACTTTCTTTTATTAATAAACTCAATTTCTTCTCTTGTATCCATTTGGTTCCATCCTTCCTAAAATAAAACATATTGCTAATTTTACCATAAAAAACATATAATGAAAATAAATATCGTCATGAAAAATGTTAAATATAAGTGGAAAAATTATAAAAATAAAATTGTATTTGTTATTAGATAGGGATAAATAATAATGATTTTATTATTTTATAAGAATTATTATAAAAGACGTTTGTAAAAACCATGTTGTAATATTATAAAGTTTACTTAAAATTTAGAAATGCAATTAAAAAATAGAAAAATATCAATATCAGAAGTTATGATTATGTACGATTAGAGATGAGGTATTTGGATAAATCATATTTATTAAGTGATTTTGGGTAAATAAAAAGAATGACTTATTTAGGGGAATAAGTCATTCTTTTTATTTATTATTTGATAAGGGTAAATAATAATGCTTTAATTACTTTACAAGAACTATTATAAATAACAAATGTAACAATAATGTTGCAAATTTATAAACTTTATATAAACAATGTATAAAATTTATATAAAAGGATTTCATAGAGTGTGATACTATACAAATGCAAATTTAAGTTATTACAATCAAAATTAGTTTAGGTACATTTTTATAATTCATTTCATATTATGTATCATAAAAAGAATGAGGTAAGTAAATATATTGAAGAGTGGCTCGTATGGTTGCTCTTTAAAAATATAGAGGTGGAACTATGGTATATGTAAAAGGAACAGACATTTCGAATAATAATGGAAGTATTGATTTTAATAAAGTCGCATTAGATGGTGTTAAATATATATATATGAAAGCAACGGAGGGAGCAACCTTTAAAGATAGTATTATGGAGACATTTTACACTGAAGGAAAGAAGAATAGTTTGAAGGTTGGAGCTTATCATTTTTTAACTGGAACAAGCACACCAGAAGATCAGGCGGAAAATTTTTATGAGAAGATAAATGGACATGATTGGGATTTAATTCCTATGCTTGATGTTGAGACTAACTTCAATGGTGTATCTAGTTACGTTGAAAGATTTATTAGTGAATTTAATAAATTAAGTTCATTAACATTAGGAGTATATAGTTATACTAATTTTATAGAAAACATTAAAGATATTGAAAGTGTTATTAAAAATATGCCTTTTTGGGAAGCAAATTATAATAATGATCCATGGAATTTACCAGATAATTTTTTTGTCAGCAGAGTAGGCCATCAGTATACTGATTCAGGCAATGTAACTGGAATAAGCGGAAAATGCGATATGGATTCATTTACAGACGGGGTATTATTAGATAATGCAGTAAAACCAGGCGGATGGATTTTGCAAAATAGTAAGTGGTGGTACAAGCATAATGATGGAAGCTATACAAAAAATGGATGGGAAAAAATAAATGGTAAGTGGTATTTGTTTGATAGTCAAGGATGGATGCTATATGATTGGAAAAATCCAAATGGGAACTGGTATTATTTGGGACGATTAGATGATGGTGCTATGAAATCAGGTTGGGTGCTACAAAATAATAAATGGTACTATCTTGGTGACTCGAATGATGGTGCTATGAAAATTGGATGGCAGAAAATAGATAATAAATGGTATTATTTTAATTCAAGTGGACAAATGCAAACTGGCTGGATAAGTTATAAAGGAAAAGATTATTGTATGTATTCAGATGGCAGTATGATAAGTAACTGTGACTTGTATGGTTATCACTTTGATGAAAATGGTGTAGCGACTAAAATAAAGTAGAATTTAAAAATATTTGATTTAAATGTATATATTTTTATTTTGTAAAAACAGAAAAAATGGCTTATTGGAGTAAAATAAGCCATTTAAAGTTATTGTAAATATTTTTATGGAGTAAATAATAATGTTTCAATATCTTTTCAAATATTATTATAGCTTTAAATTGTGTCAACACTATGACAATTACAAATTATGTTCGAAATACATAATAGAAAATAAAATTTATATACAAGAATTGTAATAAATATGGCGCAATTTGAAAAAATGTGGTATGATAATTTTAGACATAATATTAGAAGAATATCGATTGACTGACAGACTTTTAATATTTTCCCTAAGAAGGCAGCTGAGAAAAATCTCTACTGCCTTTTTTATTTGAATTGATTATTGTATAGTTACATAAAATAAATTGTGATTAAAATAAATGGAAAAAATATAATATATTACGTAATATTACACCCTAAGTTATTTTATTATAGTTTAAGGTGTTTTTTTACTGTTATAATGTAATGAATTTAATAAGAATAGATTTTTTATAAACATATCCCCTATGGTATAATATTAATAATTTGGTGTAAATATGAAAAATAGAAAGAGGATTAAGAAATAAAGGGGGATATTATGAAAATTGCAGTTTTATCAGATATACACGGAAATGGCGTTGCTTTAAATTGTGTTATAGATGACATGAAAAAACAGAATATAAATAAAGCAATTATACTTGGAGACCTTGTGATGAAGGGGCCAATGCCTAGTGAGGTCATGAAAGAATTGAAGAAGCTTGATATTTTAGCTTGGATTAAAGGTAATACTGATGAATGGTTCAAAGAGATAAATGAAGCTTTTAAACCTATAACTCATAGAGAAAAGGAACTATATGAATATTATAAATATGCAGAGACAAAATTGACTGAAGAAGACATAGAATTTATTAATAGGATGCCGGTAAGATATTCTCTAATTATTAATGGCTTGAAGATACTATGTGTTCATGGTACTCCGCAATCTATAGTTGAAGCAATTGATGGTAGTGTGCCTATAGAAGAAATTAAGGAGATAATTAAAGATGTTAAAGAAGATGTTGTATTATGTGGACACTCTCATTGCTCATTTATAGGCGAAGTGGAAGGAAAAAAGATTTTTAATGTAGGAAGTATAGGCATTCCACTTGATAAAGATAACAGAGCATCTTATGGAATATTAGATTTTTCTAATGAAGATGTGAAACTAATAAATAGAAGAGTAAACTACTCAATTGATGAAGTCATAGCAATAGCTAAGAAAAATAAATTTCCTTATTTACGTCAGTATGAAAATATGTTAAGAAGTGCAGCAATTGATTAAATATCAAGTAATTAGTAGTAATTCATATAAATAAGTTGTTTACTGTTGATAATGATTATCATATAATAGAGTCAAGAAGGGAGTGATTTCATTTATGAGAAGAAGGGTCAAAGATAAATTTAATAATAAGTTAATCAATAAAGATTTTTTAAAGTATATAGGACCAGGAATATTGGTTACAGTAGGATTTATTGATCCTGGAAATTGGGTATCCAATATTGCTGCTGGATCAAGCTATGGATATAATTTGCTTTGGATTGTAACTTTGTCAACAATTATGCTTATAATATTACAGCATAATGCAGCTCATTTAGGAATAGTAACAGGGCTTTGTATTTCTGAAGCAATTAATGTCAATATAAACAAAACTTTTGGAAGAATAATTACAATAACAGCAATTCTAGCGGCCATAAGTACTGCAATGGCAGAAATTCTAGGCTCAGCTATAGCACTAAGAATGTTATTTAATATCCCTTTAAAACTAGGAGCTTCAATTTCAACATTAGTAATAATAATAATGTTATTTTCAAATTCATATAAAAAGATAGAAAAAGTGATTATAGGCTTTGTATCAATAATAGGTATATCATTTATTTTTGAAACTTTTTTAGTAAATATAAATTGGGGAGAGGCGGTAAAAAGTACCTTTATACCAAACATTCCTTCGAATTCATTGCCAGTTATAATGAGTGTTTTAGGTGCAGTTGTAATGCCTCATAATTTATTTTTGCATTCTGAAGTAATTCAAAGCAGGAAATGGAACTTAAAGGAGAAATCTATATTAGAACGCCAATTAAAATATGAATTTATGGATACTATGTTATCTATGATAATTGGATTTATCATAAATAGTGCTATGATCTTAGTAGCAGTAACTTTTTATAAAAATAATATAGCAGTAAATGAACTTGAGCAGGCACAGATTATGTTAAAACCATTACTAGGAAACATGGCTTCACTCATTTTTTCAATAGCATTACTGTTTGCAGGCTTGGCTTCTTGTGTTACTGCAGGAATGGCAGGAGGATCAATTTTTGCTGGATTATTTGGAGAAGAATATAATATAAATAATAAGAATAGTAAAATAGGAGTATTAATAACTATATTAGCAGCTTTGATAATAATATTTTTTATTAGCGATCCATTTCAAGGGCTTTTGTACTCTCAAATGCTGCTAAGCATACAGTTACCAATAACTATTTTCACACAAATATATTTAACTTCATCAAAAAAAGTAATGGGACAATATAAAAATACAACTATAGAATCCATTACATTATGGATTATTGGCGGAATAGTTACAGCCTTTAATATAATGTTACTAATAAATTCACTAATATGAATGAAAATGCAAAGGGAGTCTTAACTGGCTCCTTTTAATATTAATTTAAATATTCAAATTCCATTGTGAAAAATATGGTAAAATGAATATAAATAAAGTTTAATCTTAAGTATTTCTTTGAGAATATGTGAAAGGAATTGATGTAAATGAGAATTTTAGCATATAGTCATAGGTCAGATGAAACAGAGTTTTTTAAAGATTTCAGCAATAAATATAATGTTGAGGTTGTGCTGACTGAAAGTGAACCAACTATGGAAACTGCAGAACTTGCAAAAGGATTTGACTGCATCAGCATTATTACAACTATAATAGATTCAGAATTAATTGAAAAATTTCATGGGCTTGGAGTTAAATTTATTTCTACAAGAACTATTGGATATGATCACATAGATTTGAAAAAAGCTAAGGAGCTTGGAATTCATGTGGGAAACGCAACATATTCACCTAATAGTGTTGCAGATTATACTATTATGTTTATGCTCATGGCAATTAGAAAAGCCAGACTTATTATGGAAAAGAGCAGTGTTCAGGATTATTCTTTAAAAGGCGTTCAGGGAAAAGAATTACCTAATTTAACAATAGGAGTATTAGGTACAGGAAGGATTGGACGTACAGTGATTAAGCATTTGAGTGGGTTTGAGTGTAAAATATTAGCTTATGATATATATGAAAATGAAGAAGTAAAAGCCTATGCAGAATATGTGGATCTAAATACAATACTAAAAAATAGTGATATTATTACATTGCATATGCCTGCCACAGAAAATAATTACCATATGATTAATAAAGAGTCCATTAAGCTTATGAAGAAGCAGGTTTATATTATAAACACTGCAAGGGGAAGCTTAATTAATACTGATGATTTGATTGAAGCAATTGAAAATAAAAAAATAGGTGGTGCAGCTTTAGATGTAATAGAGCATGAAGCTAATTTATATTATAATAATTTAAATGGTGAAGTACTAGAAAACAGGGATTTAGCGATACTTAAATCTTTTCCAAATGTAATTGTAACACCACATACAGCTTTTTATACAGATCAAGCAGTAAGCGATATGGTTGAAAACTCAATAAAGAGCTGCATTTTATTTATGGAGAATAAGGAAAATCCATGGGAAGTGGTTTAAATGGAAAAAGAATAGAATTATATTAGGAATTTTGTTTGTGAATAAAAGCTTTCTAATTTATATGAAAAATCCCATGTGATTAAATTAAAATCTAGCATGGGATTTTTGTTATTCATGTTATAAAATAATAAATCTAAATATTAAAGTAATTAAGCATTATAAAAATATGGCCGCCAATTGGTATATATTTTCTCGCTTCTGATAGAGTATTGAATATCGTTATAATCTTCAAGTGATGAAACTTTATCATTAAAAGAGTCGGAAAAAGCTCTAAGGGCTTCAGGAATTAATTGTAGTGATGAAGTATAAACTTCTAATGGATTGGAAGAAACATCTTCAATACTTCTTGTGGCTGAAATTGCATTTAATGCATCAATGCTTGCTTCATTAGCAAATTCATTTATTTTATTTTTTGAATCTTCAGTGTAACTGCTTGGATAGCTTACTTCTAAAGTGATTCTATAACTTATATCTCTAGTTTTAATATATGAAGCATTATTTTTAATATCTGTATCATTCAAATAGTTAGTATTATTTTCTATAAAATCCTCTTTGGTTTGAGGCATATCTATAGATGTAAGAGTTCTTGAAAATATATCTCTTGATCCATTTTGATAGTATTCTTTTGAAAGATTAAATGATTCAGCGTTTTTTTGATTTAAGTTTACGCAGTTTTCACAAGTATCTTCAGGTGTAGATCTATAGCATACAAAAGAATCAATTCTTCTTAAATCTACTCCAAAATAAACCCAAGATCTGCGAAACCATCTAAATCCAGATACTGTACGCCGGTCAACATTTAATAAGAAAGCCCAATAGTTTCTGCCGCTTACTTCCCAAATATAAGTGTATTTGTATAGGCAAAATTTTATTGAATTTGCACTGACAGAAAAAGTTTCAGCGCCTCCACTGGAAGCCATTTTTTGAACACCAGATTCGTTTTTTTTAGGTATATAATTAGGTGGCGGTGATTTAGGCATTCCTGGAGGATCAAAAGTCCCACCTGGGAAATTAAAATTTGGCGAATAATCAGGATTAGATCCGGTATGGAAGTTGCCGCCTCCGGGAAAAGGTGCTCTTTGCATTTGGTTATCTGTACAGAATTCAAAGTTTTGAAAATTCATATTATCATCATAAGTAAAATCATTATCAATGAACATTCAAATTTTACTCCTTAAGAATTAGTTATATATAATATATTCCTAAGCTTTTAATGTTGTTAATATCTATTATTAATAAGACAGTTTTATAGGAATTTAAATTAAAATCATAATGTTTTTAAGCACGGAGGTTAGTAGAATTAAGTTATTTTGTTCGGGGATTACGTGTAGGAAATCTGAAAATCTATATAATGGGTATGAGGCAAATTTTTATTTATAATTTTATATGCAAGATTAATCCAGCTGCTGCAGTCGTTTAGGATGATTCCATCACTAGTTATAACATGATCGAGTTTGCTTAAAATGACATCTGCATTTGGTACTAAAAGAACATCAACATCAAAATCATATGTATCTAAAAGCTCTAATATTCGTAATTTTAATCTTCCTGCATTAGATACAGGGGAATCCAAATAAAAGACTGCTTTCTTAATTTTCATTTCACTAAGTTTTGAGCCAATTAATTCTATTGCAATGTCTGTTTTATCAATTAATTTATATGTTCCCCGAAGCCCGGCTAAATCACGTAAAGTTCCATCCATACATTTAAGCAGAGTGGAATTTGACAGAGCTACCTCCAGTGTAATAATTATGTTTAACCCATCAATATGAACTGTGCTGCCATCATAGCCATCTATTAGTTCATGCTTCTTACGCCTGTTAACATCTTCATTTGATGATATAACTCTCTTTAATGCCAATCTTTGTCTTGCTGAAAGTAAAAAATGGTTTCCTATAAATTCAACAGTTTTATTAAGCTTGTAGCCATGATTTAATAGGTAGCAGATGTCAACTTGAGCTTGTTTTAATAACATTATATTCTTATTGGTGAATTCAATTTCATCTGAATGGACATAACCTCTTTTTACTATTTGTGCCATTAGAAAACCCTCCTAAAAAATAAGTTCTAGAAATATTTATCTAAGAAAATATCTAAAGATATATATAGTTTTTACAAAAATTATCTTAGTGATTCATATGACAATAGCTAAAAATAAAAAACTAGAAAGTTATATTAAAACAAATAACTTTCTAGTATAAGCCTCTTTATTATTTTTAGTAAATTCACATTTTGTAAATAATAGAAGTGATTACTTAATTGAATCTTGGGATATCTAAGATAGCTCCTTTATTACCTGATGTTACTAGAGCAGCATATCTTGCTAAGTAACCTGTTGTAATTTTAGGCTGTCTTGGTTTCCAATTTGCTCTTCTTTTTGCTAATTCTTCATCGCTAACTACAAAATTTATTGCATTAGCATTTATATCTATTTGAATAATATCACCATCTTCAACTAATGCAATATTACCACCTACAGCAGCCTCAGGAGAAACGTGACCAATTGAAGCACCTCTGCTTGCGCCGCTAAAGCGTCCATCAGTTATAAGGGCAACAGTACTTCCGAGACCTCTTCCCATAATTGCAGATGTTGGATTAAGCATTTCTCTCATACCAGGGCCGCCTTTTGGACCTTCATATCTTATAACGACAACATCTCCATCAACAATTTTACCAGAGTTTATTGCATCAAGTGCATCTTCTTCACAATCAAATACTTTTGCAGGACCTTCATGCTTTAACATTTCAGGTACAACTGCAGAACGTTTTACTACACAAGAATCTGGAGCAAGATTACCTTTAAGAACGGCTATTCCACCTGTTGTACTGTATGGATTTTCAGCTGGTCTTATAACTTCAGGATTTTTGTTTATGCAACCTTTTATATTTTCAGCAATAGTTTGTCCTGTGCATGTTATTAAGTCGGTTTTTAATAAACCTAATTTACTTATTTCGTTCATAACTGCATAAATTCCACCAGCTGCATTTAAATCTTCAATATAAGTATGTCCAGCAGGAGCAAGATGACAAAGGTTTGGGGTTTTTGCACTGATTTCATTTGCTATATCAACATTTAAATCGAAACCAACTTCATGTGCAATTGCAGGTAAATGCAGCATACTATTTGTACTGCATCCAAGAGCCATGTCCATAGTTAGGGCATTTATAAATGCATCTTTTGTCATGATATCTCTTGGTCTTATGTTCTTTTCAAGTAATTCCATGATCTTCATACCAGCATGTTTAGCAAGTTTAATTCTGTCAGAATAGACTGCAGGGATAGTTCCGTTTCCTTGAAGTCCCATTCCAAGAACTTCTGTTAAGCAATTCATACTATTTGCTGTATACATTCCAGAGCAAGAACCGCAAGTAGGGCATACGTTGTTTTCGTATTCCTCTAATTTTTCTTCTGTAATTTTTCCAGCATTATAAGCACCAACAGCTTCAAACATGCTGGAAAGACTTGTCTTACATCCGTCGACTTTTCCTGCAAGCATAGGCCCGCCACTTACAAAGATAGTAGGGACGTTAACTCTTGCAGCTGCCATTAAAAGCCCAGGGACATTTTTATCGCAATTAGGAACCATTACTAATGCATCAAAAGCATGAGCCATTGCCATTGCTTCTGTAGAATCTGCAATCAGGTCTCTTGTTACTAATGAATATTTCATACCTTCATGTCCCATTGCAATTCCATCACATACAGCAATTGCTGGGAATACTATAGGAGTACCGCCAGCCATTGATACACCCATCTTAACAGCTTCAACTATTTTATCTAAATTCATATGACCTGGTACGATATCATTTTGTGAACTTACGATACCAACTAAAGGTCTTTCTATTTCTTCTTTTGTTAAACCTAATGCACTTAACAATGAACGTTGTGGTGCACTTTTAGATCCTTTTTTTATTACATCACTTTTCATGGTGTTGCCCCCTTTAAATAAAAAATAGAGTTGTATATTTTTATTATACGTTGTACGATGTCTATTGTCAATGAAGCAATTAAGTTTATATAAAAAATAAGCACTGTAAACAGTACTTATCTTTACTCACTATAGATACCTAAACCTCTCATAGCGCGAATAATATGGAGTTTCATTGCAGTTTTTGCGCCTTCAGCATCACGATTTTTTAAAAATTCCATTATTGTATGATGGTCATTAAAAGTATCCTCAATTATTGATTTATTAGCATCAGATAAAATAACTCCTTTATCTATAGCTTTATAGAGTATAGGCATTAACTTATTCATAAACTCATTATGAGTTGCTTTTGCAATAGATTTATGAAAAGCTTGTTCAACCTCAGTACGGTCTTCATTATTTAGTATTTTCTCTTCTTCTAAATGTCCATAATAGAGTATTCTTTCAAGCTCTTTGTCTGTGGCACGTTTAGCAGCGTAATATGCAGTTTGAGGTTCAAAAATTAATCTCATTTCGTACAGATCTCTTATATTTAATTTTACAGTTGAAAGATCTTCTAATCCAAAGTTTTCATTGAGGTCCTGATTAGCTGTTACAAAAGTACCTTTTCCTCGTCTAATTTCAAGAACTTTGTGAGCAACCAAAATTCGGATAGCTTCACGCAATGTGGTTCTGCTTATTTGTAGTTCCGAGGAAAGTTCATTTTCATTTGGTAGTTTGTCGTTAGCAGTAAATCTTTTATCTATAGTAATCATGGCAAGAATATCATCAGCAATACTTTCAGCTAAGCTTTTCTCTTTCTTAGGCATAAGTTAACCTCCTTTAGGTAATATTTATATGATATCGCAAAAGAGACCACTTTTCAAGAGAGATGTCTGATGTCTGCATATTGTAATGTTCTAGTTCGAAAAGAAAAAAATAACTAGAATAATTTACAAGTATATATTCTTTTATGAGCGGTAAACTATTTATAAATTAATTATGAAAGAAGGTGGTAGTATGACTAACTTAATTGAGACACCCAATAGATTAATAAACGAGAAATCTCCTTATTTATTACAACATGCTTATAATCCAATTAATTGGTTTGGCTGGGGTAGTGAAGCTTTTGAATTAGCTAAAAAGGAAGATAAGCCTATATTTTTATCTATTGGGTATTCATAATGTTGGTTAAAGAAATCGACTTGTCATTGGTGCCATGTTATGGCTCATGAATCTTTTGAAGATGAAGATGTTGCAAAACTTATGAATGAGAATTTTATAGCAATTAAAGTAGATAGAGAAGAACGACCAGATGTGGACAGTGTCTATATGACTGTCTGCCAAGCTCTCACTGGCCAAGGAGGTTGGCCTCTTACGATAATAATGACTCCAGATCAAAAACCATTTTATGCAGGAACTTATTTCCCTAAAAATTCTAAATATAATATGCCAGGGCTTATGGATGTTTTGAATTCCGTAATAAAGCAATGGAAGGAAAATAAGAATAAAATTGTATTATCTAGCAAAGGAATTTTATCTGAATTAACTAAATACTTTGAAGGTGAAACTAGTTTGAAAAAATTAACTTCTAAAACTTTAGAAAATGGATATAATCAACTTCTATACGCATTTGACAATACCTATGGTGGATTTGGAAGTGCACCTAAATTTCCAACGCCACATAAAATAATGTTTTTGCTTAGATATTATGAAAAACATAAAGATACAAAAGCACTAGAAATGGCTGAAAAGACTCTTGATTGTATGTACAAAGGCGGAATATTTGATCATGTAGGTTTTGGATTTTCTAGATATTCTACTGACAGTAAGTGGCTGGTTCCACATTTTGAAAAAATGCTTTATGATAATGCACTATTGATTATAACATATCTTGAAGGATATGAAGTTACTAAAAATGATTTATATAAGGATATAGCAATAAAAACATTAGAATATGTATTTAGAGAACTTAGGAGCGATAATGGCGGATTTTATTGTGCAGAAGATGCAGATAGTGAAGGGGAAGAGGGAAAGTATTATGTATTTAATCCGTCAGAGATAATACGAATTTTGGATGAAAAGGATGGAATGTATTTTAATAAATATTTTAATATAACTCCTAAAGGAAATTTTGAAGGAAAAAGCATTCCAAATCTTATAAAAAATAAGAACTATTATAAAACCGATGATAAAATAAATAATTTAAGCGAACAAGTTCTTGAATATAGAAGCCAGAGGATGAAATTACATAAGGATGATAAAATCTTAACTTCTTGGAATGGTCTAATGATAGCAGCACTTGGAAAAGCTTATAAAGTTCTTGAAGACATAAGATATTTGGAATATGCTAAGAAGGCCGTAAATTTCATTTATGATAATTTAATTAATAAAGATGGCAGATTATTTGCAAGATACAGAGATGAAGAATCGCGTAATAAAGCCTATTTAGATGATTATGCTTTTTTATGTTTTGGTCTCATTGGACTTTATGAGAGCAGCTTTGATGTTATGTTTTTAAAGAAAGCTATTGATCTAAACAAAAATATGATTGAATTATTTTGGGATGATAAAAAATATGGATTTTTTCTATATGGCGAAGATAGTGAAAGGCTAATAGCTAGGCCTAAAGAACTTTTTGATGGAGCAGTACCGGCTGGAAATTCTGTTGCAGCATATAATTTAATAAAGCTTGCAAGGATAACAGGTGATACATATTTAGAAGAAATGGCTGAAAAACAATTTGATTTTATCTGTGGATCTATCCTTAATGAAGAAATAAATCATTCATTTTTCTTAATAGCGGCTTCATTTGCATTAGATGAAGGTAAAGAATTAATTTGTATGGTAAAAGATAAAGCTGATGAGGAACAAATTAAAAATGTGCTAAGTGAAATACCAGCTTTTAATTTAACTATTAGCATTATTAGCGATGAAAATGAGGAAGAGATAAAAAAAATAATTCCTTTTATAAATGATTACAAATATATAAATGATAAATCTACTTATTATCTATGCAAGGGGAAGTCTTGTTTATCTCCAGTTAATAATATTAATGAACTAATAACATTATTAAAATGAAGAATTTACTAGAGTATTTAGGTTGTCATATAGTCTGATTTAGGTATAATAATCCTAAAAGGAGGAGGCTTTAATATATGATAACAATTGATAATGTAACAAAGAGTTATAATGGGACTTATAAAGCTGTAGACAATTTGAACCTAAAAATAGAAAATGGAGAGATTTTTGGATTACTTGGACCAAATGGTGCGGGCAAAACCACAACTATTAAAATGATAACAGGAATAATATCGTCAACTAATGGAAACATAAAAATTAATGGTATTGATATTAATAAGGATCCTATTAAGGCAAAGAAACAGTTTGGCTATGTGCCGGATAGTCCAGACATGTTTTTAAGATTAACAGGTATAGAATATTTGAATTTTATGGCAGATATTTATGGTGTTTCTAAAGGCGATAGAATGGAACGAATAGAGGAAATGACTCAAAGATTTGAAATGGAATCGGCTATAGGAGATAAAATACTATCATATTCCCATGGGATGAGACAAAAAATAGTTTTAATAGGAGTTATGATACATAAACCTAAAGTATGGATTTTAGATGAGCCAATGACGGGGTTAGATCCAAAGTCATCATTTACATTGAAAGAAATGATGAGGGAACATGCAGATGCAGGCAATACTGTAGTTTTTTCTACTCATGTACTAGAAGTGGCAGAAAAAGTATGTGATAAGGTGGCTATAATTAATAAGGGACATTTAATTTTTAATGGGACCTTAGATGACATGCATAATAGATTTAAAGAAAATGAATCTTTGGAAGAAATGTTTTTGGAGATGACTGAAAATGAATAGGCTTAAAATAGTAACAAAGTATTTTGTGAAAAATGCCATTAGAGAAATGCTTGGAAGCAGTAAACGGAAACCAGCTTCTTTGGTAGCATTAATGATTTTTGTAATTAGTATGGTATCTATGCCCTTTACAATAATGGTGAAAGCAGGATATGAAGGGTTTCATGCAGCAGGGCAAGAAGGGATGCTATTGTCAATTATAATATCTGCTGGAGCGGCCATCTCATTTTTTTTAGGTATATATACAATAATGAATGTGTTCTATTTTTCAGATGATATAGAGGTGCTTTTACCGCTTCCTATAAAAAGTAGTGAATTGGTTATTGGGAAATTTTTGGCGATTTTAGTTAATATGTATATATATGCTGCTATGCTAGTATTACCATTAATAACTTATGGAATTGTTTCGAAGGCAGGTCTAATTTATTATTTATATCTTATTCTTGTACTACTAATAATACCTATTTTTCCAATGGTGTTAGCTTCAATTATATGTATGATACTTATGAGATTTACTAATCTATCAAAACATAAAGATGCCTTTAGAATGGTTACAGGATGCATAGCCTTGGTTCTAATTGTTGTATTTAATTATCTGAATTCTAGCTCCCGGGGAGGCATGACTCAAGAACAAGCACTTTTAAAATTTGCACAAGGCAATAATAGTATGATGAATACAGTATCAGATGTTTTTGCAATAAATAAATTTTCATTATATGGATTATTATATAACAATGAAATTAGAGGATTATTATATATACTTTTAGCATTAGTTTTGAATATTGGAATATTTATCATATATTCATATATTGGAGGAAAGCTGTATCTTAAAGGAATAATAGGAATTTCAGAGTCATATAGCAAAAGAGAAAATATCTTAGCAAATGGCAAAGTAGATAAAATCATAAAGGTGAATTCACCATTAAAAGCCTTGATAATGAGAGATATCAAGATTATGTTTAGGACACCAACATATTTTATTAACTGTATAGCTATGATATTTTATATGCCGGCAATACTTGGAGTCGCAATGTTATCGCATGGAAATATAGTGTATGTAAGAAGCTTTTTGGCTAATAGGAATGATAGCCTTTATGGATTTGTAATAGTTGGTGCATTTATACTAGCAGCTATGTCTATAATGACAGGAGGTGCAAGCGCAACGGCTCTCTCTAGAGAAGGTAGAGATTTTATGGTATCTAAGCATATACCTGTATCTTATAAAATTCAATTATATTCAAAGATTGCATCATCTTTATGCATAAATGGAATTGGAGTTATAATTGTTGCAGTAGCCCTAATACTAATAGAAGCAAGTCCAATATTGTTTGTTTTTGGAATAATAGTAGCTATAGGAGCTATAATAGTAATATCTTTATTAGGATTATTCATAGATTTTAAATCACCCAGACTAGAGTGGGAAAGTGAGAAAGCGATGTTTAAGAAAAATTATATTCCATTCTTAATTATTCTAATTATATTGGTTCTATCAGCTATTCTCATAAGTTTAAATATAGTTGTGAAAAACTATATCATAACATTTTGCGTTTGCATAGTTATGGTATTTATAGGAAGCTACATTTTGTATAAACTATTGGTTAAAGTTGCTTATAAAGTGTATAGCGAAGATTAATAATGAATCTAAGCAGGCACCTCATTTTCTATATACAAAAATGAGGTGCATAATTTTATGCAATTTATTTTGTATATTCCTTGTAAGTTAAATGGACTGTAAACCCTGTATCGTCAAATTTATATTGTGTATTTTCAAGAGGAGACTTACCAAGAGCTAAATTCATTCCTATAGAGTAAAGGGCTTCAGCAAGGTCGTGCGGTTCAACGACAACAGTACCTTCCATAAATCCTTGTTGAATAAGTTTTTTAGCTGCTGGCATACCATCTATTCCTACAACAGGAATTAGCTCATTTTTATTGCCTTTATTATATCCATATTTTTGTAAAGCTTTAATGGCGCCGACTGCCATGGCATCGTTGTTTGAAATTATAGCTTCGATTTTATTGCTATATTTAAGAAAGAGAGATTCAATAGAATTCTCGGCACAATCTTCAAGCCATTCGCAGTAAGGAGCAGCAAGTTCCTCAGTTCTTATTCCAGCATCGTTAAGAGTTAAGATTGAATACTTTGTCCTTAAATATGTTAATGGGCTTCCAATTCTACCCTTTAACATAATATATTGCAATACATTATCATGATTTTTATCTATAGATTCTTTATGAGAATTCCATTCATCGACAAGGAGTTTGCCTTCCATGATACCTGATTGCTCAAAATCAGCACCAATAATTACAAAGCGTTTATAAGGTCTAACAAAATCTATTATTTCTTTGGCCGGATCAGGATTTAAAATTAATGGGATATTTTTAGCAATGACTTTACTTAAAGTACTTTTTACATCATTTAAATTTGGAGTTATTATGCTTATAATAAAAAGATCGAAATTATCATTAAGGGCGTTCTCAATACTCTGATTTTGTACACTTTGATTATCGCTTGCATTAAAGAAGGTAAACTTTACTTTATCTTCATTTTCCCTTTGAATTTGTTCTAAATTCTGCTTAAGGAGAGAAATATACATGGCATTAGAATTGTCAAAAAAGACAGCTATTTTAATAGGAAGCTTCTTATTTTGATTCTGAGCAGCATACACATTTTTTTCTGATAGATTTATTGCTGAAATTATTATAATTGGAATCATAACAAATATTAATAAATTTTCTGATATTTTCATTAGTAATCCTCCATGTTTTACGTTAAATATAAGTACTATTATTAGAGTGCGTTTAATTAAAAAAAATATTCTAATGAGGAATATATATAAAGATTATAAATATTTTAATACAATATGGTAAATAATTGTATTAAAATATAATAAGAAGAATGTAGTTATTAAAAAAGTGGAGATGAGCTATATGGAAGATGTTATTAAAGAAAAAATAAAAACATATTGTGAAAAAGTTAATATGAAGATGAGTGACTTTTCAATAAAAACTATCAAAGATGGATATTTAGCAACGGATGGATACACTTCAATTATGTTTGATAAGGATGGAAAAGCTTCATCTCTGCCTATGCATGAGTTATATGGAAAAAGGACTTCACAGCTAATAGGAAAGGGATATGCTCTTTTTGTGTGTATTATTATTTTAGCACTATTAATATCAACAGCATTTGGTGCACTTGTTAAATAATTCTATTAATATTTAATAAGCATTTTAAGTATATATGTTGCAATTAGCTTTCTACATTTTATATTCTGGTATTTATTTAGCTTA
>NZ_LZZL01000026.1:0-64190 GCF_002006495.1 Clostridium sp. BL-8 | reverse complement strand
GACCATTTCTGCATGCTCCCGAAACAAGTTCGTGACAAGCAGTAAATGGAACAAACTCCCATTAAGAACTTTCATCAGCTTAATTTCAAATGCCTGCTTCATAAAAATGTATGTACTTTCTAGTATAGATACACACAAAAGTCTAACTGAAATAGATAATTATTCTATATATAAGTCAAATTTATAAATTGGATATCTATGTATAGTTTGTATGATATTTTACAGTATATGGTATAATAAGTGTTATGAACAACTATAATCTAATGAACAATAACAAATATTATGCAACAAAAATTAATTATGTTTTAATGAAAGGATTTAATAATGCGGTACTTAAAAAAAATACCTTCTGCGAATAAAGAACTTGGTATTAAACTAATATCAGAGGGATGGACAAAACTAAAAGAACCTTCTAATTTGGGTATAGCAACGTTACTATCAGTGCCTTTCATGTTTATAAATGGGATTATTTCAATTGTTATTTCCTCTTATTTATATCCCCAATTGAAAGAAATTTTTAGTAGTGAGCATGGCTTTGGCATCACTTTCACAGTAAATTTATTTACTATTATATACGTTGTTATAATTTTCATATTTATGACTATACATGAATTTCTTCATGCTTGTTTTATACCTAATGTATTTAAATCACCTCAGATATATTGGGGTATAAATGGCTTTTTCGGATTTGTTTACACTACTGAAAAAATCAAAAAGAGCAGATTTTTAATTATTACTATTATGCCTTTCATTTTGCTATCAGTTGTATTACCTTTTATTATAAATTTTTTAGGATGGTTAAATGGGTTCACTATATTTCTATGTTTAATAAATGCAATGGGTTCATGTGTTGACTGCCTGAATATATGTTTAGTGGCAATTCAAGTTCCAAAGGGTTCATATATTGCTAATAATGGATTTGAAACATATTTTAAGTAATTTAAGATTATGAACTTGATATTTCTATATTTAGTATTACAGGTGGACGAGCTTACCTGTAATTTTTTTGGGCTATGTTTTATCATATGCTAAAACATAGCCTGTATATTTTTTAGTTATTATTAAATTGCACTTAGCAGTAAATCAGAAGTATAGGTTACTAATCTTTCAATGTTATTTAAGTTATCCTCTTTAGGGGAAAATCTTATTCTAAGTGGTAATTCTATGTCTGTCATACCAGTAGACTTAATTATATCCGAAGTACTTAATACTTTTAAATTACTTTCCTTTAAATAGTCTTGAATAACTTCAATGGCCTCACCACTCCAGCCATAAGAACCAAAGGCAGCCCCTAATTTAGAGCTTAAGTCTAAAGCTTTTAAATCTTTAAGTATATCTTCCATATTTCCAATCATATCTCCATATTTTGTGGAGCTTCCAAAGAAAATTATATCAGATTCATTAATAGCTGTTATTATATCTTCCTTAGGAACTTTATTTACATCCATAACATCTGAAGTTATGTTTTGTTCTTCAAACTTCTCCTTAAAAGTAGCAGCAATTTTTTTTGTATTCCCAGTCATACTAGAATAAAGAATAAGAGCTTTTTTATCCGAATCTGTATTTTTACTCATACTATCATAAATATCTATAAAGCTTTGAACATCATCTCTAATAATAAAGCCATGGGATGGAGCTATCATCTTTATATCTAGTCCTTTGATTTTTTTAATCATGTCTTGAACATATTTTCTATGTGGATGCATGATTAATTTGTAATAAACAGTAAAATCCTCTTTAATATCTTCTTTTGCTAAATCATTAAAATATTCATAATTAGCTACATGAGTACTAAAGATATCACAAGGAAATAAAATTTTATCTTCTTCACAATAAGTTATCATAGTTTCTTCAGTGTGTAGATAAGGTGTTTCAATAAATTTAAGAGTCTTACCTCCTATATCTAAGGTATCACCATCACCTACAATTAGAAATTCTCTATCGTAAAGCTTATACATTTCCGTAAGTTCATTTGCAGCAGGTTTTGTACAAACAATAACTGCATTTACAGCCTTCGAAGCCAAACTTCTAAGAGCTCCAGAATGATCTGGTTCAGTATGATTAATTACTATATATTGAATTTTATCTAGTTCAACTGAATTCTTTAAATTTTCAACAAATTCTCTTCCAAAACTTATATCTACAGTATCAATAACAGTAGGTTTTTCAGTCATTAATAAGTAACTATTATAAGTAGTTCCTTTAGTTAAAGTTAATCTATGGAAAGGAACATCTCTGTCATCAACTTTACCAACCCATAATATATCTTCATTAAGCATAATATTTTTTTCCATAATAAACGCCTCCATATAATTTAATTTCTGTAGTTTTTTAATTGATTTTTTGTTTTATGTCTTTCTATGGCTTTATTTTATAGTTTTTTGCTTAATAAAAATATGATTTAAATCAAATATCGGTAAATAGAAAAACTAACGCTATTGAATTTTATAGTAAAGTTAGAGTTTAGTATAGTTTGTGTACAGTTAAATAGAGTAAATTATAAGGTTTTTATCTTTTGTTTTTTTGTAATAATTTTTTAATTAAAGATTAATATATTTACAAAATAATTGGCAAGAATTAATAATAATATATTTATTAGAAAGGGGGATTGGTGGTATGGAAAAAGAAAGTTATAAATTCAAAATAAGAGGAATCTTAACAATAGAAGATAAACAAATATTAGTGAGAGCTTTAGATGGAATGATTGGGTTAAACTTTAATCCAATTGCAGTAATAACTAATGAAATAGAAGATTACTATTTTATATGTAAAGTTAAATCAATAATAAAGAATTTACAAATGAAGATGGCAAGAGTATATATAAGAGTTCAAAAAGATAATGAGCCTAGATTATTAGAAATAGAAAAAATAAGCTGAAATTATAATATTGTTCTAAATGTGAAAAAATAAAAGAGGATTAAGTAAAATGATATGAAGAAATATTATATAAAAAATAGTTTTTATGAACAGTGGTAACGAGAAGTTAACCACTGTTCTTTTACTTTAAAGGATTTAATTATTTTCGAAAATTAACTGAAAAATAGAGGTTTATTCTTACCAGAGGGGTGTATTTGTGGAATTATATTTATGCACATAATAAAAAAATATATATAGAAGTTAATATAATGCGTGGAAAATATAGGAATATGATTTATAATATAATTGTTATATTTGTAAAAATAGTTTCATTAATAAAATAGATATATTTGCTAAATTAATAGATATATTTGCTAAATTATATGAAAGGGGGAAGAGTTTTGCTTAAAAATAAAATACTGGAATTAATTGAGAATGAGGATAAGAGAAAGCCATTAACTGATAGCGATATTGCTAGATTAGTAAATGCAACAAGAGAATATATAACTCAATTTAGGACTGAAAAAAATATAAGCAATTCTCGCCAAAGAAAAGAAGCAATTTTATATAATGATATAAAAGAAATAATAATTGAAGATAATAAAATTTCTGATAGGCAATTATGTAAAAGGTTATCTCTTTTGGGATATGATATTTCTAGGTATTCAGTAGCTCAAATTAAAAAAACTATAATCAAAGAAATGTTTCAAAAGAATTCTGAGGGAGTAAGAAAATTGGGGGAAGCTTCGATAAAAAGTTTAAAAGTAGTTGAGCCTTTAAAAGATTCAGATGTGCAAGAAGTAAATGAGAGGAAATCCACTCATACAATTAATCATGAAAATAAGAGGAAGAATAATTGTTTAAGAGAAATTATAGGATATCATGGATCATTAAAAAATGCAATTAGTCAGGCTGAAGCAGCAGTATTATATCCACCACATGGACTTCATACGCTTTTGCTTGGGCCATCTGGTGTTGGAAAGAGTTTTTTTGCAGAAGCAATGTATAATTTTGCAACCAATTCTCATCACTTTGGGAAAAATGCACCATTTATTATTTTTAATTGCGCTGATTATGTAGATAATCCTCAATTGCTTTTAGCACAATTATTTGGTTATAGTAAGGGGGCTTTCACTGGTGCTAATTCGGAAAAAGTAGGCCTAGTTGAAAAGGCAGATAAAGGAATACTATTTTTAGATGAAGTTCATAGATTGCCAAGTGAAGGACAGGAGATATTGTTTTACTTATTGGATAAGGGCAAGTATAGGAGGCTTGGTGAAACTGAAAATACCAGAACTGCAAATGTAATGATAATTGCGGCGACAACAGAAGATCCTAAATCATCCTTATTATTAACCTTTAGAAGAAGAATACCAATGATAATTGAACTTCCTTCCATTAACAGCAGACCAATTAATGAAAAGTATGTGTTGATTAAAAGCTTTTTTTCACAGGAATCAGCAAGGATTGGAAAAGAAATTACTGTATACTATGAGGTGATTAGATCATTGCTATTATATAATTGTCCAGGAAATATAGGACAATTAAGAAGTGATATACAAGTTGCATGTGCAAGAGGTTTTTGTAATTCATTGAGTAGTAATTTAAGTGAAGGAGTTATTGTTGATATAAAAGATTTGCCTAAGAATGTACCATTAGGTATATCAAGCGTTGAGGACAGAAAAATGGTACCTGAGGATATTTTCGATGAAGATTTGATTGTTAATCCTAATGATGTTATTACTCAGAAATTAAAAGATGATAGATATATGCTGCCTGATGGAATTTATAGTAATATAGAGGAAAAGTATTATAAACTTGAAAAGCAAGGACTCAGTAAAGAAAAAATCAATAAAATTATATGGAGCAAAATGGAATCAAACCTAAGTAAATTTGCTAAAAACATAGAAAGAAATATAATTTTTCCTAAGGAAGAATTAAAAGATATAATAGATGAAAAAATACTACAAGTGGTTGAAAAGGTAACTGATATAGCAAAACAATATATTGAAAATATTCAAGATAATTTTTACTACTGCATAGCAATGCACCTAAATTCAACCTATGATAGATTAAAGCATGGAAGAATGATAAGAAATCCAGAGGCTGATTATATAAAAAAGGAATACTATAATGAATATAGAATTGCAAAAATATTAACCAAGGAGATTAATGTGAGTTTAAACATTGAGCTTCCAGAGGATGAAATAGGATTTATTGCAATGTATTTAAAAACGTTTTCAACAACGGATGAAAAAGTAAGAAGAGTGGCAGTTATAGTATTAAGTCATGGACATGTTGCTTGTGGTATGGCAGATGTAGCAAATAAATTGCTAGGTACGAATCTTGCGGTAGGAATAGAAATGTCTCTTGATGAAAGTCCGCAAAGCGTGCTTAAAAGAACTATAGATACTGTTAAAAATGTACATGAAGGAAAAGGCTGTTTGATATTAGTTGATATGGGATCACTGGTCACTTTTGGAGAAATTATAACTAAGGAAACTGGGGTTCCTACAATGGTTATTGGGAGAGTAGATACTGTAATGGTTCTGGAGGCTGTGAGAAGAGCATTGATTGCTAATAGTAACTTGTACGAAATTCATAAAGCGCTTGATGGAGAAAAGGCCTATGTTGGAAAAGTAAAAGGCATAAAGAAATACATTAAAACTATAGTTACACTATGTATAACAGGTGAAGGAACTGCTTTAAAAATAAAAAAATATCTTGAGGATATATTAGGTAAGTTAAATGAAAATCTAAATATTATACCAGTTGGAATTATGAATATAAAAAATGCTAAAGATGAAATAATCAAAATAAGCAAAGATAATAGCATAACAGCAATTGTTGGAACAATCGACCCTGAAATAGAAAAGATACCATTTATATCTTTTAAGGATATTTTGAGAGAAGCAGGAAAATTAAGATTAAAAAATTTACTGGGCATAGAAAATATTAATCCTTTAATAGATGTAATCGACGAGGAACTGATACAGATTAGAGATGATATATTTACTAAAAGTGATTTAATAGATGAAATGTGTAAGCTACTTATTTCTAAAGGAAAGGTTACAGAAGAGTATATAATAAGCGTGTATAAGAGAGAATTAATGGGAGGTACTCTTTTTGATGGAACTTTTGGTATACCACATGGTTTGGCTGAGTTTGTAAAGAAATCATCTTTGGCTATTTTTAAGCTCAATAATCCTATTTTATGGGACTATGATTGTGAGGTCAATGTTGTTATTATGCTGGCATTAAAAGAAGGTGACATGAAAATAGTGAGAAGCTTATTTGATACTATATCAATGGCAGATATAGCAGATGGAATAAAAAAGGCAGGTTCGAGTAAAGAGATTTCTAATTTATTGTTAAAAATTGAATAAGTGTTTTTAACTTTCAAGGTAGAAAATATAAAATTCTACCTTGTTATTTTGTGTACGGATAATAAAAAATAATAGACATGTATATAGAACTATTTTATTCATTTGAATTAATTTTCAATATATTACATTATAAACCTAATATTGGCATGAGAGTTGCTAATAAATATTATGAAGATGTAATGACATATGAAACATATAAAAGAATTTATATAAAGGAGGAGTTTTAAATGTAGGAAATTATTTTAAAGCTGCTATGAAAATGTGATTATGGATGAAAACGTATAAAAGACTGTGAAGAAAAGGGGAAGGTTTATGGCTGGAAGTATAAGAGAATTTTTAAGAAGAGATTTAGTTGTAAACGATCTTGAAGCTAGATCTGCTGAGGAGGTTTTTGGAAAAATATCTCCAATATTGCTGGAAGGCGGTTTCGTAGAAAAATCGTTTTTTAATGGATTAGTAGATAGGGAAAGCAAGTTTCCTACAGGTTTATTGCTTGGAAAGTATAATGTCGCAATACCTCACACAGATGCGGTTCATGTTAAAAAGCCAGCTATAGCCATTGCAACACTAAAAAGTCCAGTGAAATTTAATTCTATGGACGGAAATGGAAGTGTAAATGTTAATATAGTATTTACTATGGCTTTAAATGAACCACACAGCCAGATATTAATGTTACAGCAATTAATGTTTTTAATTCAAAATGAAAGTGTTTTGAAGAATATGATTCAGGCAAAAGATAGTGATGAAATATATGATATCGTTTCAAGTTTCAATTATGAAAGTGAATAAATAATATAAAGATATGAAATTCCATTTGAGGAGGTAAAAAAATGGATAAACAAAAAGTGGTATTAGTAGCTTGTGGTACAGGGATAGCAACTTCAACAGTTGTGTGCAAAAAAGTAGAGGAATTAGTTTCAGCCAATGGTATCAATGCGCGGATTATACAATGTAAGATATCAGAAGTTGGTGGCTATGAAGATCAAGCAGATCTTTTGGTAACAACTACAATTTCATCAAGAAATTATAAATTTCCTGTAGTTAATGCTATGAATTATCTAACAAACATTAATCCAGGAAAAGTAGATAAAGCGATTATTGAAGTTCTAGTATAAAAAAATAGGCCACTTTAAAGGTGGACCTATATAAAAAAGGTTAAATGAATCATTTATTATTATAACACATAAAGATGTAAATTTGAATTTTATATAGTTACTAAGCAATTAAGAGTTTTGAGAATAAATAAAAATTGATATTATGGGAGGAAATATAATGTTATTAGATGTAGTAAAATACATTTTGAATTTAGGCCCTACTGTTATGCTGCCATTAACAATTACTATTATTGGTATGATATTTGGACAAGGATTTAAAAAAGCATTTAGATCAGGCATTACAATTGGTATCGGCTTTGTTGGTATAAATCTAGTTGTTGGATTGCTTACAACAAATCTTGGTGGAGCAGCGCAGCAAATGGTTACTAGATATGGATTACATCTAAGTATAATAGATGTAGGATGGCCTGCAGCAGCTGCAATCAGCTGGGCGTCTCCTATAGCAGCAATAATGATTCCAATAGCAATGCTAGTGAATTTAGTAATGCTTGCTATAAAAGTAACAAATGTAGTTGATATTGATATATGGAACTACTGGCATTTTACTGCAGCTGGTGCAACTGTATATGTATTAACTAATGGAAACTGGTTACTTTCTATTTTAGCTGGTATTTTATATGAAATTGCTGTTCTTAAGATTGCAGATAAAACAGCTCCAATGGTTCAGGAATTTTTTGGACTTGAAGGTGTATCGTTACCAACTGGTTCGACAGCTGCTTGTGGTCTTATAGGTATTCCAATTGTTAGTGTTGTAAGGAAAATTCCAGGTATTAAAAATTTAAAGGCAGATCCAGATACAATTCAAAAGAGATTTGGTATTTTTGGAGAGCCTATGATGATGGGTCTTATTCTCGGTATTATTCTTGGAGTTCTTGCTGGTTATGGTGTAGATAAAATTTTACAAATAGGTATTGCTATGGCTGGAGTTATGTTCTTAATGCCTAGAATGGTTAGAATACTTATGGAAGGGTTAATTCCTGTTTCAGAATCAGTTAGAGAATTTTTGCAGAAAAAAGACTTTGGTAAAGATAGAAAGCTTACAATTGGTTTAGATGCAGCAGTAGCAGTTGGACATCCAGCAGTTATTGCAACTGCACTTGTATTAGTTCCAATTACATTATTTTTAGCAGTAATATTACCAGGAAATCAGGTATTACCATTTGGAGATTTAGCAACAATTTGCTTCTATGTTGCGTTTATAGTTGGTTCAGCAAAAGGTAATATAGTTCACTCGGTTATATCAGGAACAATAGTTATGGCGTTGGCACTATTAATGGCAACTAATATTGCAAGTTTCCATACTCAAATGGCGCAAATGGCTCAATTTACAATGCCACAAGGAACATCAACAATTTCAAGTTTAGATATGGGTGGTAATTTCTTGAATTGGATAGTAATTAAGATATTCCAGCTATTTACTGGTACTCTATAAGATATTAGACAAATTAAAATGTTAAAGAGTGCTTACGAGTACTCTTTAACACCATTAACTTAAACGCAATTAGAAAAGGATGATGGTTCTAATGAATATAACAAATTTAAAAGTTGAAGAATTGATGGGGATGAGCTTTGAATGCGAATGTGGAAAGAAACATAGTATTGAAATCAATTCTGTAAAGATAGGAAGTAATATAATAGAGCAGCTTCCAGAATTCCTTAAGGAATTTAGAAAGAAGAAAATATTAATAGTAGAGGATATACACACATATACTGTAGCTGGGGGAAGAGTAGAAGAAGTACTAAAGAATAACTTTTCAATAAAAAAGTATATATTTCCACAAGAACATTTATTACCTGATGTATATGCGCTCGGAAGAGTTCTTATTGAAATAGAGGAGGACACAGAACTTATACTTGCTGTAGGCTCAGGTGTTATAAATGATATTTGTAGATATGTGGCGTACAGATCACATATACCGTATGCAATAGTTGGTACTGCTCCATCTATGGATGGCTATGCATCAGTGGTATCGCCTTTAATTGTAGATGGATTTAAAGAATCTCATAAAGCCATATATCCATATGGAATATATGCAGATATTGAAATCATGAAGGATGCTCCAATGTATTTACTTTGTTCAGGACTTGGTGATGTGCTGGGAAAATATGTAGCTTTGGCTGATTGGTCAATTGCAAAGCTTTTAACAGGCGAATATTATTGTAAAACTATTGCAAACATGGTTCAAGCAGCAGTGGATAGATGTGTTGAAGCTGCACCTAAAATTCCTGACAGAAATGAGGAAGTCATAAGAAATATAATAGAAGCGTTAGTTCTATCCGGAATAACAATAGGCATGGCAGGATCATCAAGACCAGCATCTGGTTCAGAACATCATATAGCCCATGGATGGGAGATAATGTTCCATGCAAAAAATAGTGAAGAGAAATGGGTACATGGAAATTTTGTTGGAGTAGGCACAGTAGTTATGGCAATGCTATTCGAATCATTAAAAAGTATAGACATAGAAAGTGTTATAAATAAAAAGGAATTCAGAGATTATGATATGGATAAATGGAAACAAAATATTGAAGATGTATTTGGTAATGCTTCCGATAATATAATTAATTATAAAAAAGATGCAATTGAATTGAACTTAGATAAAAGACAGAAAGCAGCAGAAAGAATAGCAGACAGCTGGAAGGAAATTCTCTTTATTGCGGAAGCCATAGTTCCAGATTCTGAAAGGATTAAAAAAATATTAAAATCAGGAGGATGTGTTTGGCATCCTGAAGAACTTGGAATTGATAAGAAGTTATTTATTAAAAGCTTTATTTCTGCAAAGGACATAAGAACAAGATATGGTATTGTGCATTTAATTGATGACCTTGGATTGACAGAAGAAATTGCTAATTTAATTGCTGATAAATTATATGGAGCTAATAATATATAAGGAAGCCGTGGACGATGGTTTGGAGGTAAAAATGAATGAAATAAAAGATATTAAATGTTTTCTATTAGACATGGATGGAACGTTTTATCTCGGGAACACGCTAATTGACGGAGCACTAGAATTTTTAGATATTTTAAAAGATCAAGGGAAAAACTTTATATTTTTAACAAACAACTCTTCAAAAAGCAAATCAGCGTATAAAGAAAAGCTTGTAGCACTTGGATGCTATGTTAATGAAGAGAAAATTTATACATCTGGTGAAGCTACTATATGGTATATGAAGAAAAATTGCTTAGGAAACAGAGTATATCTAATGGGTACAGAGCCGCTTATGAAGGAATTTGAAGATGCAGGATTTGAATTGGTTAAGAATAAAAAGGATAAACCTGATTACGTAGTCATTGGTTTTGATACTACACTTACCTATGAAAAAATATGGACAGCTTGTGACTATTTAAGGGATGGAATACCATTCATAGCTACACATCCAGATTTTAACTGTCCAATTGAAGATAATAAATATATGCCTGATACTGGAGCTATGATAAGAATGTTTGAAGCATCTACAGGGATTTCTCCTCTGGTTATAGGTAAGCCGTATAAATATATAGTAGAAGCAATTATGGAAAAGTATGATCTCAAAAAAGAAGAAGTGGCAATCGTGGGAGACAGACTTTATACAGATATCAAAACTGGAGTAAATGCAGGTATAACTAGTATTCTCGTGTTAAGTGGTGAAACTTCAGAAGAAATGTATAAAAACTCAGATATATCTGCAGATTATATATTTCCATCGATAAAAGATATTGGTGAAGAACTTAAAAAGCTAAAAAAAGATTTACTTAATGTAGTCTATTGATATAGAAATTGGAGGTAATATTATGAGTATTATTACAATTATTGGAGCTGGGCAAATGGCATCAGCATTAACTTTTCCAGCAACAGAAAATAATAATGAGGTACGACTTGTTGGTACTCCATTAGATAGAGAAATCATAAGCACTGCAAAAGCTACGGGATTTCACAACACATTAAAACGTCAATTACCAAAAACAGGTATTGACTACTATCAAATTGAAGAGGTAAATGAAGCAATTGATGGAGCTGAGGTTATCATTTGTGGAGTTAGCAGTTTTGGTGTGGATTGGTTCGCAGACAATATACTACCTATTATACCTGAACACATTCCTGTTCTCTCAATAACAAAAGGAATGATTGTAAAAAATGACGGGAAAATTATCAATTATCCACAGTACTTTTTAAGCAAGCTTCCTTCTAATAAAAAACTCTCCATTAATGCTGTTGGTGGACCATGTACAAGTTATGAGCTTGCGGATAAAGATAATTCTGAAGTTGTATTTTGCGGAGATGATATAAATATACTTAGAAGACTTAAAGATATATTTGAAACATCTTATTATCACATAAGTTTATCAACGGATGTCATAGGTGTTGAATGTGCAGTAGCATTAAAGAATGCCTATGCCTTAGGTGTATCCTTGGCTATTGGCTTAGCCATAGGAGCAGATGGCTCGGGAAAAGAGCATTATAATTCACAGGCGGCACTTTTTGGAGAAAGTATAAAGGAAGCAAAGCATTTACTTGAATTAATAGGCGGCAGAGAAGAAAATATCATATATTTTAGTGGTGACCTTTATGTAACTGTTTTTGGAGGGCGTACTCGTAGAATAGGAACTTTGCTCGGACAAGGATTTTCCTTTGAAGAAGCTATGGAAAAATTAAAAGGAGTTACTTTAGAATCAGTAGTAATTGCGACTCGTGCAGCAAAATATGTACGTTCTTTGGCTGAAAAAGGAATTGTTTCGCTTAGTGATTTCCCAATGTTAATTCATATTGATGATATTATAAATTCAGGAAAGGTAGTTGACATTCCATGGAAAGCCTTTGAAGCAGAAAAAACATTTTGAATGAGATGAGAGTAAAAGAGGTAATGTGATTTTTTCTAGCAAGAGCTTTAGAGGAACAAGTGGAAGATTAAATAATACAATTATAGAATAAAAAACATGTGGTGGTCTGTAAGCAAATCTGATTTACATAGAACACCACATGTTTTTTATGTATAAGCTTCTAGTAATGTTATAATTGTATAATAAGTATTTATGGAGGAAATAGATGTGGAAAAATATTTATCAATAAGTCAAATAGCTGAATTACATAACATTTCAAGGCAAACACTTATTTATTATGATAAGATAGATTTATTTAAACCAACACATATTGATGATAATGGTTATAGATGTTATAGTGTGTATCAAATTCCACTATTGAGGGAAATATGTTTTCTTAAATCAATGGGAATAAAACTTAAAAAGATAAAAGAGCATATTAAAAATAGAAACATTACTACTGCCATGTCTTTACTTAAGTCACATGAAGAAATTATACAAAAAGAAATAAACAAGTTGTTACGTACTCGTGATGTTATTAAACAACGATTAGATGTATATTCAAAAGCTCATGAATTTAAGGAGGACTTATGTAAACCTACAATAGAGATATTGCCAGAAAGAAGAGTTATGTTCATGGCACATGAAAATGAAATATCAAGAAAGGAATTACATTTTACTCAGATGAAAATAAGAAGTATTATTAGTAAATATGGAATTATTCCGTCTAAGGCCTTTGGAACAATTATAAAAAAAGATCAGTTGGATAAAGAAGATATATTTAGAGGGGCTGGAGGATATGTAAGTTTATTAAGAGATGAATCTGATATAGAAAACGCTATGATACTACCTTCTGGAAAATATGTGTGTATGTACAAATATGGAATGCCTTACGATACTGAATTTTTATATAAGCTATTAAAATGGATTGCTGATAATGGCTATAGAATTATAGGAGACATAATTGATAATTGTCTTTTGGACACTACTTTTTATGATGATACAAATAAGGTAGATTTTTGTCAGTTACAAATTCCTATTGAATAAAGCTAATAAGTTATAAGAAAAAATAATATGTCTAGAATGCAAATGCATAGGACTATTATTTTTTTTATTGTTTCTAAAATAATTCTTGAGTGTATAGTTATTATATAGTGTAAACTTACAAAGTAATTTAGTTTATATAAATTTTAATGATAAATAGCTATTATATTTAAATAGATAACTAAATGCTTATAATCTAGGTTAGTAATATGACAATAAAATTTATATAAAAGCTTCTAAATTACAAATATACAAAAGTAAAAACAGATTGGAGGAAAATTATGATGCCTATTGGAGTAATAGTTAATGCTCTTTCAGTATTGGTGGGAGGAATAATTGGAGGATTTTTAGGAGAAAAAATACCAGAGAGATTACGCTTAGCGTTACCGTTGACCTTTGGAGTAGCATCAATGGGAATGGGAATAACTTATATAGTAAAAATGAAGGTACTGCCTGCAGTTATTTTAGCTTTAATTCTTGGTAGTGCAATTGGCGAGTTAATTAAATTAGAAGATATAATAGGTAGATGTGCTGAAAAAGCCAAAGGACCTATTGAAAGATTGTTTTCAAGTAAGAAAAGCAGCGCTAAGGAAGAAATGGCGGTTAGTTTAGAGAGTCAGAGTGCTTTCATGGAGAAATTTGTTGGGATATTGATTTTATTTTCAGCTAGTGGAACTGGTATATTTGGAGCATTAAATGAAGGAATGACAGGAGATCATTCGATTTTAATCGCAAAGTCGATTTTAGATTTTTTTACGGCTATAATTTTTTCGGCAAGCCTTGGATATTTAGTTGGATTTATTTTTATTCCACAAATAATTATATTATTAAGTTTGTTTTTTGGAGCGGCCTTCATATTACCAATGACTACACCTGGCTTGATAGCTGATTTTACTGCATGTGGAGGTATTATAATGCTTGCAACAGGCTTTCGTATAAGTGGAATAAAAGCCTTTAAAGTAGCAAATATGATACCAGCATTGATTCTTGTTATGCCAATATCATATTTGTGGACAACCTTTATAAGTTAAAAAGAAAAGCCTATAGGCTTTTCAAAAAATATATTTCAGAAATTCTATTTTGATGGAAAGTTAGAGCAAAAAGATGATGCTCAAAATCCAGTATTTGGCTAGTGATATATTAAATTTTTGTGTTTATAAGTTCTATTAAATTTTGTTTCCAAAAATAGAATGATAGATATGAGGAAAATAACCCATTTGGAATAAATGTTAGTAGAATGTGATGTTTAAAAAATGCAAAAAATGGTTGACAGGGAAATTGGCAGAGGTATAATAAAACTTAATATAATTGTACACAAAGGGGTAATTGATTTTTATCAATTACCCCTTTTGTTTTCTAGTACAAATTATTAAAATTTGGCATAATAATCCTGATAGATCATACATTAGGATTATTATTTAGTGAATGAAAGGGGAGATGTAATATGGTGTAGAAAAATTACTATTAAAGAAAATAAAAAGCTTCATGTTATACCACGAATATAACATGAAGCCGAGGTAATTTGCTAATCCTAGTGGCACCAGGGTTATTAAAATTACCTATTATCTGTAGTTTATCAAAATGTAGAATTTTTTTCAAGTAAATTTTTAAATTAATAAATCACAGGTCTATTTTGTAAAATATAAGCAAACAATGCCGAAAGATAGAAATATTTAATTTGAAATGAGGTAATAGATATGAGAATTCACTATTTGCAACATGTTCCATTTGAAAACCCAGGTAATATTGTTAAATGGGCTTATAAAAATGGACACAAATTAACTGGTACTCATTTGTATAATTATGAAGCAGTTCCTGAAATTGATCAATTTGATTTCTTAGTTATTATGGGAGGGCCAATGAATATTTATGAAGAGGGGAAATATGAATGGCTAAAATATGAGAAAAAATTTATTAAGGAAGCCATTGATAATAATAAAATTGTACTTGGAATATGTCTCGGAGCACAACTTATTACTGAGGTTCTAGGAGGAAAGGTCACTAAGAATAAGGAAAAAGAAATAGGTTTTTTTCCTGTCAATTTTACTGAAGAAGCATTGAAGTCTTCACCATTTAGAGGATTTTTGAAGGAATTTCCTGTTTTCCAGTGGCATGGAGATACTTTTAGTGAGCTTGGCAAAGGAGTTTCACTGATAGCAGCCAGCGAGGCTTGCAGTAATCAGGCATTTGTTTATAAAAATAGAGTTATAGGCTTTCAATTTCATATGGAAAGTCTTGAAAGTAATATAACTTCGTTAATTGAAAATTGCAGGGAGGAAATGATTGATGGAGAGTATATTCAAACAGAAGAAGTAATTAAATCAAAACTAGACTATTTAAATCTTGATAATAGCCTTATGAACATGCTTCTAGATAGTTTAGAAGAAATGTATTTAAAAAAGGGGAAAGAATAATATATAAAATTTATGTTTCGTAGTTAAGGTGTAGTATATTAAAATTATAATGATGAATATTAGACATTTCACTTTGAAAAAGAATTAATAATTATTAAGAAGCTGAAGCAAAAATTAATCGCTATGTAATATATTGATTTTTTTATCAATGTATTAATCAAAATGTATATTTTGCTTCAGCTTATTATTTTGATATTTTGTTAAGTAAAATATTTCATACTTGTTTTTTTTAGTTCTTTTGTGCTATATAGAATTTTGTAGTTTGTACAACTTATGGCATTTGATATCTTCAAAATAACATTATTACAACTATCTCTGTCTTTTTCATGTATCATTGTATAGAGATTATAATTCCATGAAGAACAAGCTTTTCGCTCATAGCAGTGACTGATTTCAGGAATAGATATCAAGTATTCTCCAATTCTATCTAAGTCTTTAGTATTAATTTTCCAAACTACCAATGCATTAGCTTTGAAACCTGCCTTTCTATGATAAATAATAGCGCCAATTCTTTTTAATATTCCATATTTAATATAAGATTGAAGCCTATTTATAAATTCATCTTCATTTAAGTTAAGTTCATCTGCCATGTCTTTATATGGGGCTAATGATAAAGGAATATTTTCTTGTAATTTAAGTATTATTTCTTTATCTAAAGTTTTAAACAATTTTTATCATCTCCTTTAAAATTTAAAGCAACTTTAACTTTAAATAATCTTATAGATGGAAGAATTATTATTTCTTTAAAATTTAAGTTGTTTTGTATTTCCTTAAGAATAATATCTAAGTTTTTCTCAGAAGAAGTTATTATTGTAAACCACATATTGTATTCATCTTCTCTTAAATAATTATGCGTTACCTCATCATAGCTATTTATAAACTTAGCTGCTTCTTCAATTTTATTTTCTGGAATTTTAGCAGCACATAGAGTGCTTTTATAACCTAACTTTTTTGAATCAAAAATGCCACCTATACGCCGTATGAATCCATCATTTTTCAGCTTGAATAACCTTTCTAAAACTTCACTTTCTGTAAGGGATAATTTTTTACCTAATATTTTAAATGGTCGTTTATCAATCGGAATTTCGTTTTGTATTAAATTAAGCAGTTTTTTATCTATTGTATCCATAATAATTCCTCCGCAAATGCAATAAATTTTAATCATTAAAAATGCAGGTTACATCAGATGCCATATAATCTCCAGAATTATAATATGCGGCTCTTGCTCTGCAGCCGCCACAATTGTTTTTAGATTTACATTGATTGCAGATACCTTTATACTCCTGAGTTCTTAAATTATTAAACAAAGCACTGCTTTTCCATATTTCATCAAAAGGAATCTCTCTGACGTTTCCAGCTTTTTCTGCTAAATAAGCACAAGCCTGAACATCGCCATTTGGAGTAATAATGCAGTAATTTATTCCTGCGATACAGCCCTTGTTAAATCGGCTGTTTATATTTAAATCTTTTGCAATTCTAACAAATTGAGGTGCGCAGGTTGGTTTTATTTCTATATTAACTTCATTTTGTTTATTCATAATTGAAGTTAATAATTTTTTATATTCCTTTGAAGTTAATAACTCATTCGCCATATTTTTTCCTCTGCCTTCAGGTATCAGAAAGAAGATATGATGGGCAGCAGCTCCAATAGCTGAGGAGAAATCAGTAAGGCTAAGTATTTCGTGCTTGTTCCAATCCATGACTGTAGTATGAATTTGAAATCTAATACCTAAGTCTTTGCAATTTTTTATGGCACATATAGTATTTTTGAAAGCTTCATTATTTCCTCTAAAAAGATTATGTTTTCCAGAATCAAGACTATCGAGGCTTATTCCTATAGCAGAAATACCAGTATCTTTTAATTGCTTCGCCATTTTTTTAGATATAAGGGTTCCGTTAGTTCCAAGTACAGGACTTAAGCCAGCTTTAACGGCATAGCTTATCAGATCAAATATATCTTCTCTTAGCAGAGGCTCTCCACCTGAAAAAATCATAATTTTAAAATTAGCTTTTGCAATTTGATTTATAAGTATCTTTGCTTCTTCTGTGCTTAACTCTTCTTTGAGTTCCTTACCTGAATCTCTATAACAATGTCTGCATTTTAAATTGCATCTATTTGTAGTATTCCAGGATATTATCATTTATATCACCTAACTTCATAATATAAAATATTTTAATTAATTTGAATATAGGCTATAGTTAAGTTTACTTAAAATAGCACGCTTTAGAATCTTTGTATAATTCAGTTATATAAATTTTATTAGCAATAATTATGAATTATAACTTGATTTCTTCATCTGTAAGATAACAAGCTGGATCTTCAGCCCAAAAGTCGTTATATACAGCTTCAGCTCTAGTTCTAAAATTACCATTACAAACATTAATCCATTTGCAGGTAGAACATTTACCTTTTAGTAAAGTCTTTCTATTTCTAAGACCTTTTAAGATCTCATGATTAGAATTTTTCCATATTGAGCTAAAATTTTCTTTTTTCACATTTCCAAAAGTATACTGCCAAGTAAATTGGTCAGGATGAACATTACCGTAAAAATCCACATTAGCAAAAGCCATTCCTGATCTATTCCCGCCATTAATTTTTAAAAGCTTTAATATATTCTCGGATTTATCTTTAAACTTTTCTAAGGATTTCAGATAGGTATAAACAGCATCAGCATGATTGTCAACAGTTAGAATTTCAACGTTTGGCCCGAATTCAATTGCTTTGTTTATTATTAAATCTAAAGCTTCTCTTGTTTCTTCCTTAGAAATATCTTCAGTGGTCATTTTACTGCCTCTGCCTGAATATGCTAAATGATAGAAACATACTCTAGGAATATGTTCTTCTTTGATTAAATAAAATATATCTTTTAAGTCCTTATAATTATTTTTGGTTATAGTAAATCTAAGACCAACCTTTTGATTTACTTCCATACAATTTCTAATCCCTATTAAGGAACTATCAAATGCACCTTTAACTCCGCGAAATTCATCATGACTTGTACCAATGCCATCAAGACTTACCCCAACATATCCAAGATTAATTTTTTTTAAGAATCTACAAATATCTTTATCCAAAAGTGTTCCATTAGTAGATAAAGTACTTCTTATATTTTTTTTGTTTGCATAATTCAATATATCTAATATGTCTTCTTTCATTAAGGGTTCTCCACCAGAAAACAATAATGCTGGCACATTAAAATTCTTCAAATCATCAATAAATCTTTTGGAATCACTTAAGGTAAGCTCATCATTATATTTTTTATTATCTGAACTGGCATAACAGTGCTTGCATCTTAAATTACAGGTTTTTGTACAATTCCAACTGATGACAGGACCTTTTCCAGGACTAACCCCAAATTTTTCTGATGAGGCACCCTCAACATATCTTAAGTCGTCACCATAATTTTTGGAATTGCATAAAAGTTTGGTTATGCTTATCAACTTTAAATCTCCTTTCTGTATATAAATTTCATGCTAAGAATAGTAAAGGATAAATTTAAATTCTTATTAACAGTAATGTAAAGCTAGTTAAAAGATAACAACTAATTATCATCTATGGATAAAAAGTATTTGAAATTCATTTAAGTGGTCAATTTAATTTTATGTAGATATGTGTTTTTTCATAAGTGAAAAGATTTTAATTATGCCTAATATAGAAATAATTCTAGAAACTTAAAAAACATATAGTTATGAAACTGGAGAAATATTTACAGTGATTAATCCGTCTTTTTGAGAGGATATGAGATAGGTAAATCCAATTTCTTTTAATAGTCGGTCAAACCACTTTGGAATATGGTCACAAACTACTTCTAAGTTACGGATATTTTGTTTTTTTAAAAAAGGTACAATTATCTGTTTAGATGTGACTTTTGAATCAGAGTGCAAGAGCTTATACAGATCAAGTTTATAATTTCCTAGTTCATCCATTTTTCTTGGTGCAAATAGATCTATTACCTGGGATTCTAAAAAGATTTTCTGTTCTTTTTTTCTTTCTTCGGAAATATAAACTGAATCTAAAAAATCAACGGGATTTCCATTCAATTCATATATATTTAGTTTATTATAATCTAAAAGGTTTATTAAAAATCCAGATAATTTTTTGGCTACAAATATTTTACAATCGTCTAATTCAGATAATAAGTTGAGATAGTAATCTCTTATAAGATTTAAATCATATTCATCTAAAGGGATAAGATAGGGAATGCTTTTTACTTTAATCCATTTTTCATTGGATTTTTGAAATAGCGCTACTATGCCATTGTGCTGCCAGCTACAGGTTTCTTCAAAATCATTTAATAAAACTGCAATCATACTCATATATAATCACCTCCATAAAATTTAAAGTTAACAAAAATAGAAATAAATTGTATTTTGAACATTATAGAATAATAATAATATAAAAGCAATATTAATTTTAAAGATTGAAAAAAAGAATAATTTAATAGAGATTTTTTTTGTTTTGTTATGTTGTCAGGGTAAAATCTTTGTAAATCAATAGATATATTACATTTATTTAAAATAAAAACGTTTTTATTTTAAATTATGATCATAAAACTATTGCTAAAATTTAATATTAAAAAATAAATTTTCAAAATAGAATATTTTATAAAATAATATTGACAATGTAATTATTAAAGGTATAATAAAATCTAATAACAATAAACAAAAACTATCAAAAGCGGATGAAACAGAAAATAAAACAGAGTTGATGTAATGTAATGTATAATAATATTAGTTTATATACGAAGGTGTATTATTCATTTAATCAATTTACTATTTTGTTTTCTTATTTTTTTATAAAGAATATTGATGAAGTAAAGAGGAGAAAATATAATAAAAATTCATTATATACAAAGGGGTATTATTGATATTAATCAATGATGCCCCTTTGTACATTTAAAATATTCTTTATGATATTTTAAAGCAAATTTATGCATCTAACTAACTTGGAAATTGAAATTTTTTTAAATTCGACTTTAAACTGTTATTGCAGCTAAAGTATTTTATGAATACCACGAATATTGATAAAAACTTATATGCAATCTTGGCTCAATAAGAGTCTTGATATATATAGTGGATAAATAATTGTCCATTAATACATAGTGAGAGGAGAGATGTGTATGGTGTAGAAAAAATTACTTTTAAAGAATTAGAGGAAATAGAGGACTTTATTTTATACCACGAATATAAGATGAAGTTTAGAAAAATTAACTATTCTAGTGGCGCCAGGTTTATTAAGGTTACCTATTTTTATGATAGCTGAAGTGGTACAAATAAATCTATAGTGCAATAATTTGAATCTCTGAAATGAAGAATAGAAGGTCTTATGTTATACCAAGAATATAACATGAAGCTTTGAGGAATTTATTAATCCTAGTGGCACCAGGTTTATTAAAGTTACCTGTTATATTTTATAAAAAAGCAATTTTTTCGAATTAGTTTTTAAATTATTAAGCTAAGCCAATAAATTCTTTCAAAAGTAAATCTATATTAAAAAATATATTTAACTATTAAAAGTTTGGAAGGAGAAGATTAAAATGACAAGAAAAATAGCAATTTACGGTAAAGGTGGAATAGGTAAATCAACTACTCAACAAAATACAGCAGCAGCTATGGCATACTACTATGATAAACATATATTTATACATGGATGTGATCCTAAAGCTGACTCAACTAGACTTATCCTTGGAGGAATGAATCAAAAAACCTTAATGGATATGTTAAGAGATGAAGGAGAAGAAAAAATTACTGTTGATGCAGTTGTAAAGAATGGATACAAAGGTATAAGGTGTGTTGAATCTGGAGGTCCAGAGCCAGGTGTTGGATGTGCAGGCCGTGGAGTTATTACTGCAATTGATCTTATGGAGAAAAATGGAGCATATACACCTGATTTAGATTTTGTATTTTTTGATGTACTTGGTGATGTTGTTTGTGGAGGATTTGCAATGCCTATCCGTGATGGTAAAGCACAAGAAGTTTATATAGTAGCTTCAGGAGAAATGATGGCTATATATGCAGCGAATAATATTTGTAAAGGTCTGGTTAAATATGCAGAGCAAAGTGGAGTTAGACTTGGAGGGATTATTTGCAACAGCCGTAAGGTTGATAGAGAAAGAGAATTCTTAGAAGAATTTACAGCAGCAATAGGAACTCAAATGATCCATTTCATGCCTCGTGACAATATTGTTCAAAAAGCTGAATTTAATAAGAAAACTGTTGTTGAATATGATGCTGAGTGTAATCAAGCAAAAGAATATGGAGAATTAGCACGTAAGATAATTGAAAATAAAATGTTCGTTATTCCAAAACCATTACAAATGGACGAGTTAGAAGCAATGGTTGTTAAGTACGGTATTTCTGATTAGTTAATTTATAGTAATTAAATTTAATAAAAAGGAGGAACTAATTATGCCAAAGCATTTATTTAAATGTAGCGAATGTATTCCAGAAAGAGGAGATCATGCAGTTATAAAAGGTGAAGGTGAAGATTTAACTGATGCACTTCCTCTTGGGTATCTTAATACAATACCGGGAAGCATCTCAGAACGTGGATGTGCCTATTGTGGAGCTAAACATGTTATAGGAACTCCAATGAAAGACGTTATTCATATGAGCCATGGCCCTGTTGGATGTACTTATGATACTTGGCAGACAAAACGCTATATAAGTGATAATGATAATTTCCAACTAAAATATACTTTTGCTACAGATGTAAAAGAAAAAAATATTGTATTTGGAGCAGAAAAATTATTAAAGCAGAATATAATTGAAGCATTTAAAGCATTCCCAGATATAAAGAGAATGACAATTTACCAAACTTGCGGTACTGCTTTAATTGGAGATGATATTGAATCTATAGCTAGACAAGTTATGAAAGAAATGCCTGATGTAGATATATTTGTTTGTAATTCTCCGGGGTTTGCAGGGCCTAGTCAATCAGGTGGACATCATAAAATTAATATTGGATGGATTAATCAAAAGGTTGGAACTTATGAACCTAAAATCACTAGCGATTACGTTATAAACTATGTTGGTGAATACAATATTCAAGGTGACCAAGAAGTAATGCAGGATTATTTTAAGAGAATGGGGATACAAGTACTTTCAACCTTTACAGGTAATGGATCTTATGATGATTTAAGAGGAATGCACAAAGCTCATTTGAATGTTCTTGAATGCGCACGTTCTGCAGAATATATCTGTAATGAGCTTAGACAAAGGTATGGTATCCCACGTCTTGATATAGATGGATTTGGCTTTGAAGCATTATCTGCATCTCTTAGGAAAATAGGTTTATTTTTTGGAATAGAAGATAGAGCACAAGCTATAATTGATGAGGAAACTGCACGTTGGAGAGTAGAATTAGACTGGTATAAAGAAAGGCTTAAAGGCAAAAAGGTATGCTTATGGCCAGGCGGATCAAAGCTTTGGCACTGGGCACATGCAATCCATGAAGAAATGGGCGTAGAAGTTGTTTCTGTATATACAAAGTTTGGACATCAAGGAGATATGGAAAAAGGTATTTCAAGATGTGAAGCAGGAGCTCTTGCGATAGATGATCCTAATGAACTTGAATCGTTAGAAGCAGTAAGAATGCTGAAGCCAGATGTTATATTTACAGGAAAACGTCCTGGAGAATATGTTAAAAAGCTTGGAGTTCCATATTTAAATGCTCACGCATATCATAATGGTCCATACAAAGGCTTTGAAGGCTGGGTTAGATTTGCACGTGATATATACAATGCGATTTACTCTCCTATGCATCAGCTTGCAATGATTGATATTAGCAAAGACGAAATATCGGAAAAGAATAGATTCTTAACTCAAAAGATGATTTCAGATGTTACTTTAACCGAAGATATAGTAGCTTCACCAACTTTAAGAGAGTATACAGGTAAGTTTGATAGTGTATCTGGACTTCGTGATAAAGAATATCCTTATATGGAATCAGAAGAAATTATAAATGCAGTGTAAGGGAGGCGATTTTAGTGGAAGATCCAAAAAAAGAAAAATTAAATCAACTTATTGGCTATATTATGAAAAATTGTTTATGGCAGTTTCATTCTCGTGCATGGGATAGAGAAAGACAAAATGAAAATATATTACTCAAAACAAAGCAGTTATTATGTGATGAACCTGTTGCAAAGGATACAGCAGAAGATAAATGTTATTGGGTGGATGCTGTATGCTTAGCAGATGCTTTTAAAAGTAAATATTCATGGCTTTCAGATATGAAAAAGGAAGAAATAGCAGCACTTATGCAAGAAGTAAAAGATCGTATGGATTTATTGACTATAAAAGGATCGCTTAATTTAGAATTAACTGACCCGCGTTATTAGAAAGGAGTGAGGTAAAATGTCTTGTGAGGTAAAAGCAAAGGATCGTGCTGGTATAATAAATCCTATATTCACGTGCCAGCCAGCAGGAGCTCAATTTGTTAGCATTGGAGTTAAAGACTGTATAGGATTAGTCCATGGTGGACAAGGGTGTGTTATGTTTGTCAGGTTGATATTTTCACAACACTTTAAAGAAAGTTTTGAGCTTGCATCTTCCTCTTTACATGAAGATGGAGCAGTATTTGGTGCTCTTAACAGAGTTGAACAAGGGGTTGATGTACTTTTGATGAGATATCCGGATGTTAAGGTTATCCCTATTATATCTACTTGTTCCACAGAAGTTATTGGGGATGATATCGATGGTGTAATAAGAAAACTTAATGCTGGATTATTAAAAGAAAAATATCCAGATAGAGAAGTTCATTTGATTCCAATTCATACACCTAGTTTTAAAGGTAGTCAAATAAGCGGATATGATGTAGCTGTTGAAGCTTTTGTAAAACATTTTGCTAAAAAGGGTGAGCCTAATGGAAAGTTAAATCTTATTACTGGATGGGTAAATCCTGGTGATGTTACAGAACTTAAGCATCTTTTAGCAGAAATGAATATAGATGCTACAGTTCTTTTTGAAATAGAAAGCTTTGATTCACCACTAATGCCAGCAGAACATACAGTTTCACATGGAGAGACTACTATAGAGGATTTAACTGACACTGCTAATGCTATGGCAACTATAGCTCTTAATAAATATGAAGGAGCAAAAGCAGCTGAATACTTAGAGGATAAATTCCAAGTTCCTGCTACAATCGGACCAACACCCATAGGAATACGTAATACGGATTTATTTTTACAAACACTAAAAGAAATAACAGGAAAAGAAATTCCAAAATCTTTAGCTTACGAACGTGGAATTGCACTTGATGCAATACAAGATCTTACGCATATGTTCTTAGCAGATAAGAAGGTAGCTATTTACGGAAGCCCTGATTTAGTTATTTCATTAGCTGAATTCTGTCTTGACCTAGAAATGAAACCAGTACTACTTTTATTGGGTGATGACAATACTGGTTATGTAAAAGATCCAAGAATTGAGGAGCTTAAAAAGAATGTAAAACACAAAATGGAAATAGTAACCAATGCAGACTTTTGGGAATTAGAGAATAGAATAAAAAATGAAGGGCTAGAATTAGATTTAATTCTAGGACATTCAAAAGGCAGGTTCATCGGCATGCAGTATAATATTCCAATGGTAAGAGTTGGCTTCCCTGTATATGATCGTGCAGGAATGTATAGAGATCCAATAGTTGGATATAAAGGGGCAATGAGGTTTGCAGAATTAATGGCAAACACTTTATTTACTGATATGGAATATAAGAAGAATAAAGAATGGATTCTAAACATGTGGTAATTAGATTAGTTATGAGTTAAAAATTATGAGTTAAAAGTTTTAAAAAAATAGAAACTTTAGTTTGTTACCAAGGAATTTATTTAAACTTTTAACTCATAGTTCTAACTATATTGTTAAATTAGAGTTTGCTTTAGCAAATTTACTTAGTCTAAGGTTCATAAATTTAATACAATAGATATGAAATTTTAATAGAATAAACTATAAAGAGGGTAAGGATTATGATCAAAATTAGGATTGATGAAATGGATTTTAAGACGTTTGAAGAAAACTACAAAGATGCAGATGCATATTATAAAAGAGCGGAACAATTTCTGCAGGAAGGCCAATACCCAAGTGTGATATTTAATGTTGCATCTATTGCACTTGAGAGATATCTCATAGCTTTAGGGAACAGATATGGAATAGAGGCTAGAAATCATAACTATGGGTCACTTATGGATTCTGTAGAATTAGTAACTGATTTTCCAGAAGAACTAAATAAAGAAATACGAAATTTTGATGTGCTTTATAATATTTGTTCAGTTGATAATCCATTTTCCAGAATTCCAGATTTATTCGATGTAGATCAGATTCTCTCTATATGCTGCAAAATAAAGTATATGATTGATGAAATAGATAGTCCCACAAAAAATTAATGAGATTAAAGAGGAGCAGCACAGAAAATATACATTTTTTAAGCTAAATCAAATTATTAAATTAGATATTGGAACTGGAGGCAGTGTAAATTATTTATGTTAATGATAAGAGCAATTATCAGAAATGAGAAATTAACAGATGTAGTGCAAGAATTAAATTTAGCCGGTTTTCCATCTGTCACCAAGATTGATGTGGTTGGGAGAGGTCAACAAAAAGGATTTATGTATGGAGATGTTCTTTACGATGAAATCCCCAAAGAAATGCTGCTAATTATTGCCAGTGATGAAGATAAGGAAAAGATAATTAATATTATTATGAAAATAGCTAAAACAGGTGAAAAAGGTGCATTTGGTGATGGAAAAATTTTTGTGAGCCCTGTTAAGGAAGCATACACAATCAGCTCTAACAGTAAAGGTTTATAAGGAAGGTGAAGCTTTGTGAAAGAAGTAATGGCAATTATCCGTGTAAAAGAGATAAGTAAAACTAAAAACGCTCTCTTAAAAGCAGGATTTCCGTCAATGACTTGTAGAGACGTTTTAGGCAGGGGAAAGAAGAAAGTAGATTTTAAGCTTGCAATGACACCTATTGAGGCAGCTAGAGAGATTCCAGAACTTTATGAAGCAAGCTCTGAAGGACATAGGCTAGTGCCTAAACGCTTAATTATATTAGTAGTTCAAGATAGTGATGTGAAAAAAGTTATAGATACCATAATGGAAATAAATTCAACTGGAAATCCTGGAGATGGAAAGATATTTATACTCCCAATTGGCGAAGTCTATAGAATTAGAACAGGTGATATAGGGGAATCTGCACTATAAATAGAGTAAGTATAAGAATTAAAGTTAATTATGCAGAGATTTCCTATGAAAATCCATTAAAAAGGAGTAATTATAATGGAAACAATAAGGTATACTCAAAGAATTTGTGAGGATAAAAATAAAATTAATAACTTTATGAAGGAAAAAAGAGTCGGTATCTTGAGTATGTGCGATGAAGAAGGAAAACCATATGCAGTACCTGTAAATTATATATATTTAAATGAAAAGATTTATATACATGGAATGGGAACAGGGAAAAAGAACAGGCTTATGGAAGCAAAACCATCTGTATGCTTTACTGTTTTTGAAGAATTTGGAACGGTTGTAGATTCTATTCCATGTAAATGTGACACTTCATATTTTAGTATTGTTATTATTGGAAAGGTGACTTTAGTTAAGGATTTAGATGAAAAAACTCAGGTGCTATCAAAGTTAGTGGAAAAATTCACACCTAATTTATTTAAACTCCCTATGGCTAAACAATTTGTTGAAAAATATAAATCAGCTTTTGATAATATGCCTGTTTCAGTTTATTGCCTAAGTCCAGAAGTTCTTACAGCAAAGGAAAATCCAATTGATTATGAGCACATGTTTCAGGGTATGAAGTGAGACTCTTTCATACACAAATAAGGAAGACTAGCTATGAAAAAAACTTATAATTAGCTGGTCTTTTATTTTTTGCTTAATAATACGACCAATTATATATCAAAAAACATCTGTAAAATTAACAGCAATACTATTTATTTACTTTCCTATGGATGCAGACTATAATATTTTTATGTCGTATAGATTAAGATTATCCTAATTAGATGGGAGAAGATATATGTTGAAGTTTACACAATGTTTAATAGTAAAAAATGAGGAACTAAATTTACCGCGCGCTTTAAGTTGGGGAAAAGATATTTTCGATGAGCAGATAGTAGTCGATACCGGTTCAAGCGATAATACAGTGGCTATTGCAGAAAAACTAGGAGCAAAAGTCATACATTTTCAATGGATAGATGATTTTTCTGCTGCTAGAAATTTTGCTATATCAAAGTGTACTGGTGACTGGATATTTTTCCTTGATGCGGACGAATATTTTAAAGATGAAGATATACAGCTTCTGCGACCACTTATTGAAAAAATTGACGGAAATTATGTTACTGAAAAAGATAAGAAAAGATATTATAATGTCGTTGAAACCCCATGGGTAAATTTAGCAGATAATAACGTTTCAAGGCAAGTGCGTATATTTAGGAATGTTCCATACTTACGTTATGTTGGAGTGTTGCATGAGCAGCTGCAAGCCGTGCCCTTATCAGGTGGTTATTTAAAAGTCTATCCAATAAAAGATACACCAGCAATATATCATACAGGTTACATATGGTCTGAGGACAACAGTAAAGAAGTAAAGGGCAGGCGAAATTTTGAGATTGCTAAAAAAGCTCTTGAAAAATCTCCGGACTCCGCAAAGCTTAAACTTTTTGCGGCTGAAGCATTGATGTTTGAAGGGCGATACAATGAAGCTGAAAGGTATTTTTTTGAAGCAATGAAAAACAGTGATGGATCTATTTGGCCGGAGCGTGCCTGTGAGGGTTACAAGCAATGGTTGAGTATCTATTTAAATATGGACAATTCTGGGATGGAAACATCGTACATATTAGGTATGGCTTTCAGAGCATATTCTGAAGCTGTATCCAAGTTCCCAGACGATGCTGATTTTGACGTTTTAATGAGCTTAGTTACCTTTAAAGCAAAAGACATAAAAAGTACAATACATTTTTTTAGAGTTTCATTATCAAAAAATGGTGGTAAGATTTCTGAAAATCTTATGGCTTCCAACAAAGAAATTTTCAAAAGGCTACGTGATATATGTGAAAAACTAAATGCATAAAAATGAAGTAGTTCAGTTATATCGAGGCTAATTACCTATATGTTTATTTTAAACTTTATTGGTAACAAAATCTAAAGTATTTGTTAATTGCATTCAAAATGTATAAGAACAATAAAAGTGCTATGGATTAATTTATCATATTATATTGCTTTAATAAGGATATCAACATATCCATTATAACTTATTAATATTGATGTCCTAATAATATTTTTTAATACGGATGCAGCCAGTTACTTGGCTGCATTTTTTAGATTGACTATGTTTGAACTTAAGGTTAAATATAACTTAATATTGAATAGTATTCATGAATTAATTATTTACTAAGTTCAATGATTAATGTTTAAAAACTAATATTTTATAGCAAAATAGCAGTAGTATGAGTGAAACTATTGCTCTATTTTATATTAGGCAGAAGGATATTATATGAAAATTAAATTATAAAGTTTATAGATTAATAATAAATCTTAGAGGAGAGGTATATGAAAAAAATATTAAAAAAATTATCAATATTGATTATTGCTGTAAATTTTATAGTAATAATGCTTGGAAGTACTGCTATAGCAGATGATAGTGAAGCAGCAGTAATAAATAGATCAATAGAGAAGGATAGATTGCAGAAAATAAAAGAGAAAGGAGTAATAAATGTTGATACACCATTAAATGATATTTCATATTTTTATAGAGATACTCAAACTGGTAAGTTAAGTGGAATTGACGCAGATATAATAGTTGAAATATCAAAGCGGCTTGGGATTGAAAAAATTGAAATGAAGCAGGTATTATTTTCAGATTTATTAGAAATATTAAACACCGATGACAGTGTGGATATTGCAGATGGTGGAATATATATAACTCCAAAGAGAGAAGAGGTGGTATCATTTACGCAGCCATTATATAAAGGATCTGAAGTTATTATAGTACCAACATTTTCAACAATTAATTTTAAAGATGATTTAAAAAATGCAGTAGTTGGGGTAGAAAAGGGAACAGTGTTTGTAGAGTTAGCTGAAAAATGGAAAAATGATAATCAGATAAGAGATATTGTGATATTTAAAAATACCTCTGAATTATTAAATGCTTTAAATGATAAAAAGATTGATGCTGGCATAGCTGATTCAGTTATTGTAAAATATTCATTATTAAAAGATCCAAATCTTCGTGTACGAATTTTAAAAGATTATTCACCTGAAATATATGGAAATGTAGGAATAGCAGTTAGGAAAAACGATGTAACACTATTAAGTGCTTTTAATGAAAAAATTAATGAGATGAGGGCAGATGGTACATTATATGCTATTCTTGTAGAAAATGGACTAGATAAAAGTAATATGGTTTAACAAATCATATAATCAATGCTGGGAGTAAACAATAATAGCGTTACTACCAGCATTGTGCTTTTATATTTAGATTTAAAATAAGGAGGCAAATTTCCTGTTTTTTAATGAGTTGATAGATATGATTTTAACCATGTAAGTGCAGGACGTTCCTGACCAGAAGATGTAATTAAATGTGTATTATTTACCCAAGTCTCTCCTTGTTTGTATCCCCACAATGTTACTCCCTTAACATTTGAATTTTCCCATAAAACTGGAAATTTTTCTTTATATCTTGCAAGTTGTGTAGCATCATCACCAGTCATATCAAGTTCTGATACATATATTGGAAGGCCGGTCGAAGATAAAATGTTTAAAACTGAGTTCATGGTTCCTACTGATACATTATCCATATTAAATTGATGGCATTGTATTCCAATTCCATCTATAAGACCTTTGCTTTTTAGGATATTTATGATTTTAACATAATTATTTGCTGCATTTGTATCACCGATTATTCCATATTCATTAATAAGTAATTTTGAATTTGGAAAAGCTTGCCTTGCCTGTTGGAACGACCATACAATCCAATCCCAGCCTGTGGAGCCAGCTCCACCTAGTGCATTTTTATAAGAAGGCTGTGTGTGCAAAGGTTCATTTACAACATCAACAAAATCTGCATTTGGATACTTCTTACCAGCGCTTTGGATCCATTTTTGTACTTCAGCTTTTTGATCAGCGGCAGAAAGTCCAGAAATCCAAGAAGGTTCTTGGCTTCCCCATACTAGGTTATGAAATTTGAATGGGTAACCTTTACTTTTGGCATGATTGTAAATAAGGTCTGCATTGCTCCAATTCATGTTACCACGAGTAGATTCAACACTACCCCATTTAGTTGCATTTTCTGGTGTAACTTGATTCCAATAAGTATCAAAATCTGATGGAACATAAGTGCTCATAATATTTCCACAAAATTTGCTATGAGACATTGCGGCATTGGCATTTTGTGAAACAGTAAATGAGAACAAAAGACCTAATGATAAAACTACAGTACATATTTTAATAATTTTGAGCTTTAACATAAATATCACCCCTATAAATAATTTTGATTTTTCTTTATCATATAATGCTGAAAACATGAGGACAAGTGGTTGTGCATAAAAACATGACATATTTGCGTAAACGTTTAAAAATAGGATTTTATTTGTTTCGGGAACTTATTATGTAACATAGGAAAAAATATTGTTTGATGAATATTTTTGTAGTATTTTCAAGTAAAAGGAGAAAATTTAAAGGGGAGATAATAATAAAACACTATAAATGAAATCTGTAGTATGAGAATGTAAGTTAGGATTGGAGGTGATTTTATATTAAGATGAAATATTATTGTAAATGAAGGAAAATATTATTTTGTGTAAGGAGGGAAATTATAAATATGCTTAAAAGATTAACTACACTTTTATTAACTTCTACAGTATTGTTTGTACCTACACTGAATACAACTATAGTAAGTGCAAGTACAGATAAAGAATTGCCAATATCAATTACCACAGAGCAGGCAGTATCAACTGCTAGCACAAGTGCCCTTGCAAAAATTCCTGGATATTCTAATCCACTTATTTCGCACAAGTTTGGGGCAGATCCATTTGCTATGGTTTATAACGGCAGAGTATACGTCTACATGACAAATGATTACCTTCAATATGATAATAGCGGAAATGTTTCTGATATTAGCTATAGTAAAATAAATAAAATAACTGTTATTTCATCTGATGACATGGTAAATTGGACAGATTATGGTGAAATTCCAGTCGCAGGAGCAAGTGGAATAGCAAAATGGGCAACTAACTCTTGGGCACCAACAGTTACACACAAAGTTGTAAATGGCAAGGATAAATTCTTTCTTTATTTTGCTAACAATGGATCGGGTATTGGTGTTCTTACAGCAGATAGTCCTATTGGACCATGGACAGACCCTCTTGGAAAAGCTATGATTACAAGCAACACTCCTGGAGCTAATGGTGTTGTATGGCTTTTTGATCCAGCAGTATTAGTTGATGATAATGGAGCAGGTTATATATATTTCGGTGGAGGAATACCAGGAGGAGACAATCCAACTCAGAATCAAATTGCAAATCCGCAAACAAGCAGAGTTATAAAACTAAATAGTGATATGATTCATACAGATGGAAGTGCAGCAATGATAGATGCTCCATTTATGTTCGAAGATTCAGGTATACACAAATATAATGGTAAATACTATTATTCATATTGTTCTAATTTTTCAGGTACACATCCAACAGGAACTCCACCTCAAGGGGAAATTGCTTATATGGTAAGTGATAATCCTATGGGACCATTTACTTATAAAGGTACTTTTCTTAAAAATCCAGGAACTTTTTTTGGAGTAGGTGGAAATAACCATCATGCTGTTTTTCAATTTAATAACCAATGGTATGTAACATATCATGCGCAAACTCTTGGAAAAGCTATGGGAATTACAAAAGGATATCGTTCTCCTCATATCAATAAACTTCAATATGATGGAAATGGACTTATACAGAGTGTGCAAGCAGATATGAAGGGAGTGTCACAAGTTGCAAATCTTAATCCATATAAGAGGACGGAAGCTGAAACTATTGGATGGAATGGCGGTATTTCAACAGAGCAAAGTCAGGCACCAGGCAGCATGGTGAGTAGCATTAATCTTGATGTTACAAGTATAAATAATGGAGATTGGCTTGCAGTATCAAATGCTGACTTTGGTCAAGGTGCTAAAACTTTTAAAGCAAATGTTGCATCAACAGTGGGTGGAAATATAGAAATACATTTGGATAGTTTAGATGGAACTCTTATAGGTACCCTTAATGTAAGTGCTACAGGTGGAGTACAACAGTGGAAAGAAATGTCTTGTAATGTAAATGGTGTTAGTGGCGTTCATAACATTTTCTTTAAGTTTACTGGAAATAGTACTAGCAACTTATTTAATATGGATTATTGGCAATTTACTAATTAAGGTGAATTGGAAATGATTACTGATGTACAATAAATAATTTATAGTAAACTGTGTTTTAAACAAAAAATTAAATAAATTCAAGAAATTATATAGATAAAGGAGAGATTAAAATGAACAAGAAAGTAAAAAAAATACTATTATCCTTATTGACACTTTCCATAACATGCTTACCCTTTGCAGGGTTTTCCATGCCAGCTAATGCGGCAGCTGCTGCTAGTGATACAATAAACTTATCATCTAAACAGCAGCTTATTCGAGGATTTGGTGCAGCTAGCGTATGGTGCGGAGCACTTAGCGATTCTTATATGAATACTCTTTATAATACTGCTGGACTCAGTATTTTAAGAGTACGTATTGCTCCAAATGAAAATTGGAAGAATGGAGATTATAGTGCATGGGCAGATGAACTTTCAAATGCAAAAAAGGCAGTTTCAAGAGGCGCTATTGTTTTTGCAACTCCATGGACACCACCAGCTTCAATGAAGACTAATAATTCAACTATTCATGGTTCACTAAAGACTTCTTCTTATGCTGATTATGCAGCTTATTTAAAAGCTTTTGCAACTTATTTTGCTAATAATGGAGCACCTTTGTATGCAATATCTCTTCAAAATGAACCGGATTATGATCCGGATTATGAAGGATGTACTTGGACAGCAGATCAATTTCGCGATTTTCTAAAAAACAATGGGTCTACAATTTCTGGTACTACTAAAATAATTATGCCTGAATCTTGTAACTATAGTACTTCTATGTCAGATTCAACTCTTAATGATTCTAATGCTACTTCTAAGGTGTCTATTATTGGAGAACATTTATATGGAGCTACTATTAAGGATTACTCTTTGGCACGTAATAAAGGAAAAGAATTATGGATGACAGAACATCTTCTAAATGATCAAAGTATAAGTGGATGTATGAGCACTGCTAAAGAAATTAATGATTGTATGACAATTGGAAATATGAACGCCTATGTATGGTGGTGGGTAATTAGTGATAGTAATGGCTTATATAATAAAGCAGGTCAGGTACAAAAAAGGACATATGTTCTTGGACAGTTCTCAAAATTCATTCGTCCAGGCTACTATAGGGTTGATGCTGCAAGTAATCCACAATCAAACATCTATATATCAGCATATACAGGAGATAATAAAGTAGTCATTGTTGCAATCAATCAAGGAGCATCTAGTGTAAGCCAAAGTTTCAATATACAAGGTGGAAAAACTTCTAGTGTATCGCCATATGTAACTTCATCATCGTCAAACATGGCTAAAGGTACTGATATAAGTATATCTAACGGAAGCTTTACAGCAACACTTCCAGCACAAAGTGTAACAACATTTGTAGGAACATTAAGTTAGAATCTCATAATTTATATTATACTGAAAGTAAGTGGACTTAATAAGTAGGATTAATTTAGATAAAAGGTGAGCACAATTTATAAAATGAAAACTGTGCTTACTTTTTTTAGTTAAAATAGGTTAATGATAAGTTTAAAAAAGATTATAAATGAAATAAATTTTTTGTTCTAACTTTGATTAGCAATTAGGCATAAAGTAATAGATAGTTATGTGTAAAAACAAAACTATCTATTATTTTTTTAGGGCACAATAATGTTTTCATTATTGGAGTATTGACGGATTTAGAAAAGATATTCATAAAGAATAAATAAATCTAAAATGAAAACCTTTTAAATTAACTTTAAATTAAGACTTTATTAGTATAATATTTATGTTATAAAAGTAAATATAGATTATAACTTTAGCAGGGTTATTTAGTGATAATTTTGACTTAAGATAATATTTTTAAATAATATACATAGAATGAGGAGTTGAAAAAATTGATACTGTATAAGGATGTAGTTATAAGACATGATAAAGGATTACATGCTAGAGTTTTAGCTATGGTGGTTCATAAGGTAAGTGAACTTGAAAAAGAAAATGACATAACTTTTTATATTATTTATAAAGATAAAAAGAAGATTTTAGCAACAAGTCTTATGCCTTTGGTTTTATTAAAAGTAAAGAAAAATGAAAAGATTACGGTAGAAGCTCATGGAGAAGATCCTAAAGAGGCCTTAGATAAATTATGCGATTTTCTGCAAAGTGATTTTGATTTAGAAGATAAAAGTACTATAAATCAAGTTGATAACATAATAAATAATAATACAATAACCTTAGAACATGTATTTAGTAATATACCAAATGGAATTATTGCAACAGATGAACAGGATATAATTTCTATATTCAATGAGGAAGCGGAAAGAATATTGGAGATATCTGCAGGTGATGCCATAGGTAAAAAAGTATATGAAGTTATATCGTTTATAAATCTTCATGAAATAAATAGAACTGGTGAGTCAGAGTTAATGGTAAAAGAAATAATAAATAATAGAATATTGCTCATAAATAGAACGCCGATAATAATAGATAAAAAACCTAAAGGTGCTTTAGCAGTATTTAATGATATTTCAAATTTAGAAAAGGTTAAAGACGAATTAAGAACCGTAAAGGAATTGAAAGAGAGACTACAGCTTATATTAGAAACTGTACAGGACGGCATATGTGTAATAAATGCAGAAGGATATATAACCTATGTAAATAAGGCTTATCTTAGAATTTTAAATAAAAAAGAAGAAGAAGTATTAAATAAAAATATTAAAGAAATATCAAAAGATGGGGCAAGAATGAAAGTACTTACTACTGGAGAAAGTGTTATAGGAGCTATAAGTTACAAGGAAAATGGTGTCATAATAGTTTCTAATGTGAATCCAATAGTAATTGATGAAGAGATAACAGGAGTAGTATCTGTAGTTAAAAATGTAACAGAAGTTCAAAAGTTATCTGAGAAATTAAATCAGGTTTCTGCAAAAGCTGAATATTTAGAGGAAGAGCTTATGAGAACCAAAAAACCTGATTCAGCATTTTCAAAATATATAGGGCATAGCGGTAAGATACTCGATGCATTAGCTACGACTTTAAAAGCAGCAAAAACAGATATTACAGTATTAATACGAGGAGAAAGCGGAACAGGAAAAGAATTAATTGCAGAGGGAATACATTTTTCTAGTAATAATTCGAATGGACCTTTTATTAGAGTAAATTGTGCTGCTATACCTCAGACTTTATTAGAAAGTGAATTGTTCGGATATGAAAAAGGGGCCTTTACAGGAGCTGTAAAAAAGAAGTTAGGTAAATTCGAATTAGCTCAAAATGGGACTATACTTTTAGATGAAATAGGAGAAATGGATAAAAGTATGCAGGCTAAAGTTTTAAGAGTAATTCAAGAAAAAGAGTTTCAGAGAATTGGTGGAGAAGAAACTATAAAAATAAATGTTAGAATAATTGCAGCTACTCATAGAAACTTAGAAGAGATGGTAAAGTCAAATGAATTTAGAGAGGATTTATATTATAGGTTGAATGTAATTCCAATATTTTTACCACCACTCAGAGAGAGGAAACAGGATATAGCACCTTTATTGGAGCATTTCATAGATAAAATTGGTAAAAGGATAAAGAAAAGGATAACTATGGTGACAAATGATGCAATGGAAGCTTTATTAGAATATAAGTGGCCGGGGAACATAAGGGAATTAGAAAATTTAGTAGAGAGGCTAATGACTTTAAATGAGACAGGAGTAATAGACTTAAATGATCTTCCAGCTTATATGAGAGAAGATGCTGTTGTAGCTAGTACTAAAATTAAATGTAAAAGACGCAATGAAATAGATATGCTTATTGATTCAGATGAAATATTACCATTAAAGGAGTATGAAAAAGTGATAATAGAAAAAGCACTTAAGAAGTATGGAAGCTATAATGCTGCAGCAAAGGTACTTGGAATTACTCATAAAACCGTAGGTGCAAAAGCCAGGCAATATGGGATAGAAAAGAAGATAACCTGGGAATAAACACAGCAGGTTGGTAAAAAGTATCATGATAAAAAAGAACAGCTTGATACTTTTTACCAAGCAATATAATTTCATAGTATGATTTTTTGTAAATGTTTACTTGAGTTAAGACTGTAAAAGCCCTAAAACTCACGTTTTAAAATTTTATAATAATAAACCTGGATTTTGGCATGAAGATTGCTTTGTATAAAAGTATAAAGATAAATAAATAATTAATTAAGTAAGTATACATAATTTTATTATAACTAATATATAAAATGGAGGAATGATTTTATGAAAAAGATAATTAATGATCCAAATTTTGTAGTTGAAGATATGCTAAAAGGAATGGTGGCAGCACATCCGGAATATATTAAAAAATTAGAAAATGCAGATGTTTTGGTTAGAGTAGATTCACCAGTTGAAGGAAAAGTAGCTTTAGTAAGTGGTGGAGGAAGTGGACATGAGCCAGCTCATGGAGGATATGTTGGAAAAGGAATGCTTGATGCAGCAGTAGCGGGGGCAGTATTTACATCCCCTACACCTGATCAAGTATATGAGGCAATAAAAGCTGTAGATTCAGGAAAAGGAGTTTTGCTTGTAATCAAAAATTATACTGGAGATGTCATGAATTTTGAAATGGCAAAAGATATGGCAGAGATGGATGGCATTAATGTAGCTACAGTTGTAGTAAATGATGATGTAGCTGTAGAAAATAGTACTTATACAGCAGGAAGAAGAGGAATTGCAGGAACAGTGTTTATTCACAAAATAGCAGGTGCAAAAGCTGAAACAGGTGCTAGTTTAGAAGAAGTTACAGGAGTTGCCGAAAAGGTAATAGCAAATGTAAGAAGTATGGGAATGTCTATTTCTTCTTGTATTGTACCAGCAGCTGGTAAGCCAAATTTCACTTTAGGAGAAACTGAAATGGAAATTGGTATGGGTATCCATGGAGAGCCAGGAACTCATAGAGAAGAAATAAAAACAGCAGATGAAATTACAGAACATTTAATGGAAAAGATTTTAGAAGATATTGAGTTAAACAGTGGAGAAGAAGTAGCGGTTATGGTAAATGGTTTATCATCAACACCACTTATGGAGTTATATATAGTAAATAAAAAGGTAAATGAAATATTACAAGCAAAGGGAGTTAAAATTCATAAAACTTTTGTAGGTGAATTTATGACATCTCTTGAAATGGCGGGCTTCTCAATAACAGTATTGAAACTTGATAGTGAATTAAAAGAATTATTGGATGCACCAGCAAATACACCAGGATTTAAAGTAATATAAAATGAAATTTTTAAGAATGAAGTCTTATATGGCTCCATCGAAAGTCATTGTAGGTATAGAGAGGAATGAAATTAAATGAGCATACAAGGAAAAAAAGTCATAGAAATATTAGGAAAGATAAATGAAAAAATAGACGAAAATAAATCATATTTATCAGAACTAGATGCAGCAATTGGTGATGGAGATCATGGTCTTAATATGAATAAAGGTTTTAAAGCAGTAATGGAAAAACTAAAAGACGATGATGGAAGTGATGTTGGAGTAATATTAAAGAAGGCAGGAATGGCTTTGGTATCCAACGTTGGTGGTGCTTCTGGACCATTATATGGAACAGCTTTTATGAAGGCTGCTATGAGTGCTAATGGTAAAGCAGAAATTGACATTAATGATTTTGCAAAGATGTTAAATGAAGCTCTTGAAGGTATAAAAATGAGAGGCAAAGGACAGGCAGAAGATAAAACCATGATAGATGCTATACAACCAGCATTAAATGCAATAAATGAAGGCATAGAAAAAGGCCTTGAAGTAAAAGAGATTTTAAGAACAGCAAAAGAAGCTGCATATAAAGGTGTGGAGCATACAAAAGAGATTATAGCAAAAAAAGGAAGAGCAAGTTATGTTGGAGAAAGAAGCATAGGACATCAAGATGCTGGAGCTACATCTTCTGCAATAATGCTAGAAACCATTTATGAGGCTCTTTAAATTAATATTTTTATGGTGAACTACATTAAAATAGCATTGAAAGGAGAATATATATGGTAGGAGTTGTAATAATATCCCATAGCAAAAACATAGCAGATGGTGTAAAGGAGTTAGCAGGGCAAATGGCATTGCAGGTACCTATAGCAGCAGCTGGAGGAACAGCTGATGGAAGAATTGGTACTGACATGGAAAAAATATTAAATGCAATAGAAGAGGTTTATTCTGAAGATGGTGTAGTTGTTATTTTTGATTTGGGTAGTGCCTTTATGAATGCTGAAATGGCAATAGAGTGCCTAGAAGAAAGCATGAAAGAAAAAATAAAAATAGTAGATTGTCCTATAGTTGAGGGAACTGTAACAGCAGCTGTTGAAAGTAGTATAGGAAAAGGGCTTGAAGAAATAGAAGCAGCCCTTAAACCTATGAACTTAGGAAAAATGCCTTGATTTTATAGAATCTATCTTGGCCAGATACAAAAGTATAACGCCATAAATAATTTAGAATAAAAAAGTGGAAATGTAATGTGAGATGCCGTATTATTCAGCAATTGAATTTACGGCATTTTTGTTGCCCAAAATCAGATATATAGAAGTTCATAATTATGAGATAAAGTGAATGATTTGTCCAATTTAGAATATCACTCCTTTGTATTAAATGTATTAAAGTAGAGAGGAGTTTTTTGTTGATAAATTGGTTATAATATCTTTATAAAAATGAAAATATTAAATATTTTCATATAAATATTTAATGATTTAGAAAAAAATAGGCAATTAAAGGTAGAAAAAGATAGTATTATATAAAAAACATGTTATAATATTGGTTGTGAAAATAAAAGGAGGTACATCTTATGAATAATAAATTATCCAAAGATGCATATGGTGGTGTAGTTGGTAAGGACTATGTTCCATACGTTTCTGGTGGCTCAAAATCGGGTGGAAACGTTGTAGTATTAATAATTGGTATTATTTTAGCTGTTTTATTTGCAGCATCAACGGCCTATTCAGGTATGAAGTCAGGTCTTACAGTTGCTGCTGGTATACCAGGTTCTATAATAGGCTCTGGGTTTATAGCTGCGTTTGCCAAGAAAAAAGGTATACTTGGTAAAAACTTAGTTCAAGGTATGTCAAGTGGTGGAGAATCTGTTGCTAGTGGTGTAATATTCGTTTTACCAGCAATTCTTTTAATAGGCTCTAAAGTTAGTTTTATAGAAGGTTTCTCTGTTGGGGCAGCTGGAGTTCTATTCGGAATTGGAATAGCTTCTCTTGTGTACAATTATTTAATTGTTGAAGAGCACGGAAAATTAATGTATCCAGAATCAATGGCTATATCTGAAACTCTTGTCGCTTCAGAAGGTGCAGGAGAGTCAATGAAGTTTATGGGAATTGGCTTTGGAATAGGCGGTATTATAACAGTTATAACTGGTTCATTTTTGAATTTAGTTAACAATGTTATAAGCTATGTAAATGAAAGTTTCTATAAGTGGAAATTTGAAGTTGAAGTTAACCCTTTATTACTAGGTATAGGATTTATAGTTGGTATGGATGTTTCTGTAACCATGTTTGCAGGGGCTATATTATCTAACTTTGCTATTATGCCTCTAATAGGTTACTTTGCAAGTTTTGCAAAAGAAGGTTCAGTTGTATGGAATAATCCTAGTGTTGGTATAGGCAGCATGCAAGTTAACAGTATAGCTGGAAGCTATGTAAAATATATCGGAGCTGGAATGATGCTTTCTGGTGGTATAATAGGTGCTATAAAGCTTATTCCTACCATAATATCTTCAATTAAAGAAACTCTTAATGCTAAGGCTTCAGCTAGTGGGAAGAGTTCATCCGTTGAAAATATATTATTATTTGGCGGTATAATATTAGGTTTTGTAGGTGGTTTCATCTCATCTAATGGAAATATAGTTATGGCAGTTATTGCTTCTATTTTATCATTGTTCTTATCATTACTATTTGTTATAGTTTCTGGCCGTTTAACTGGTACTATAGGAACCTCAAATCTTCCTGTATCAGGTATGACTATAGCTTCTATAGTAGTTGTAACATTACTATTTGTTGTAATGGGATGGAAAAATCCTGAACATAATAAATCATTACTTTTATTTGGTACATTTATTGTTACTGCTATATCTGTAGCTGGTGGTTATTCTCAATCACAAAAAGTTACTTTTGTAATCGGTGGTGACAAAAATGAAATGGAAAAATACTTCGCTATTGCTGGAGTAATAGGTGTTGCAGTAGTTGTTGGTACTATATTATTACTTTCTAACCAACTTTCAATGACTGGTGATAATGTTCCGTTTGCATTGCCTCAAGCTAACTTGATGTCAACATTAACGGCTGGTATAATGTCAGGTCAATTACCTTGGGTAATGGTAATTGCAGGTGTTGTTATGGGACTTGTTTTATTTATGTTAAATCTTCCTATAATGGCGATTGCTATAGGATTTTATTTACCTATATCTACAACTACTATAATATTAGTAGGAGCATTACTTCGTCTATTTGTAGAGAAAACTTCTAAATCTGAGAAAGAAAAAGATGCTAAGGTTTCAAATGGTATAAGTTTATCTTCAGGATTAGTTGCCGGAGGTTCTATACTTGGGCTTGTAGGTATAATATTCCAGATAACAGGGCTTATAAGTGGATTTGAGCCAAGTGGATTTGCTGCTTCTAATGGGATAGCATTTATACTATTAATAGTTTTAGTAATAGCTACTGGAGTGCCTATCTTAAAGAGTAAGGTAAAAAATGCTGAAGAATAATGAAGATGTTTTAAATTTAATATATAAAATATCTGCTGATTTAGAGTATGAAGTAGATAATGATAATATTGTGACTATACTTGTAAAACAAGATCACAAGGTCCAAAAGTTTTTTAGAAAGCTTAAATTCAGGATTCCAGAATATAAAAAAATTAATTTAGATGAATATGGAAGCTGGATATTATTACATGTAGATGGCAAGAAAAATGTAAGAGAAATTGGCGAAAGTCTAGAAGTAAAGTTTGGTGATAAAGTTCATCCACTTTATGAAAGATTATTATTGTTTTTAAATCATATAGATGTCAATTGCCACTATATAGAAAAGGTGAACATTTAAATTCAAAGTCCCTCAAGCTTAAGATAGTTTGAGGGATGTTTGTTTTACAATAAATATCATAAATTTTTACTTTTGTTATGTACTTAACTTAGATAAAAGCATTTTCCTAAATATCGAGGGAGATGCTTTTTTTATAGAATTATTTATACTTGAGGCAATTTACAATGAACTTCAGTGTCAGTTTGAGGTATACAGGCAAGTGAAATTTTTTATATTAAAGAAAAAATTGAAAAAATGTAAGAAATGTGATAATGTGTTTATTAATATATAGACAAATTAAATATATGTTTGTTAACTTGCACGGAAATATAAAAAATATTAAATTTGAGGTGATTTTATGAATAAGATAACAGAGTATATCGAAAGCTTTATTAACAATGACAACAAATATCTTGAGGAAATTTTAAGACAGGATGAAAAAAGAGATGATATTCAGCCCTCTGTAGGAATACAAGCAGGAAAGCTATTGGGATTATTAATAAGGTCAACTGGAGCTAAAAGAGTATTAGAATTTGGTACATGCCTTGGATACTCTACTGTATGGTTAGCACAGGCATTAAAGGAAAATGGAGGAAGATTGATATCAGTTGAATACAACAAAGAATTATATGAGACAACAAAAAGAAATATTGAGGAGGCAGGATTATCGGAAGTTGTAGAATTGATATTAGGAGATGCCGGTAAAGTGATTGATGAGATTAAAGGACCATTTGATATGATTCTACAGGATTCAGATAAGTCTTTATATTGTGAGATGCTAGAAAAATGTATAAACTTAACTCGTAAAAATGGATTCATAGTTGCTGATGATGTTCTTTTTAAACCAATGGGGATACCAGAAAAATTTAGTGATCCTGTACATGAATATGTTGAAAAAATTTTTTCAGATAAGCGTCTTTATAGTACAATACTTCCAATAGGTGATGGTGTGGCTATTAGTGTGAAGCTCTGTGATTAAATAGTTATAGCATCAAATAAAAAATAAAAGGTATTATTACCAAAGATGATTGAGTACATTATGAAAAGCTCTCTGGAAATATGTAACTTTAATTTGTAAAAAAATCAATTATAGTACAATATAGGTATTGGCTGTAACATAAGAGTAATTTATTGCAAATTAAGGGGGAAAAGTTATGGGAATTTATAAAATTGATTCTAAAAATATTTTTAGTGTATCTGAATTCATGGCAGATATTAAACCAGAATGGTGGGATGTGGAAGGAGCAAATGAACAATTAGGAAGCGGAATAGGATGGTATTGTGGTTCGAGTGAGTACAAGCCTAATGGATGGATACTTTGTAAGGCATATGATTGCTACAAGACTGCTGAAATTGAATGTCTTGGATATGATAACGGAGGAGCTTTTGAGATTGGAAAAGAATTGCAACCTTTAGTTGAAAAATCAGAAGAGTGGGCAAGAGAACAAGGCTTTGTTATTATAAGATTTACAATTGGAACAAGGGGACTTTCCTGCCATGACAGAGAATTAAAGCAGCCATGGGAAGAATTAAGAGAACTACATGCTATTGATAGGGAAGAATATAATTGGTTTTTAAGTATGGGGTATGTACCATCAGGTGTTCTTCCAAACATTTATGGTGAAAAATATCATGGTATATTATTAGTTAAAACTTTATGAATTAAGAAAAGGAGGAGAAAAGTGGAGATTATTGCTTACCATATGCAATACTTTGGAAATACAGTTGTTTCAAACATAGATTTTGTTACTTATGAAGATAAATATTATAATTCATATAAGATAATTTATGAGCAATGTTTTTATGAAATGAGAAAAGCGTTGGAATTAACTCCTTACAATTGTTGCGACTCTAGAAGACAGCTTTCTGAAAAAAAATCAAATACTTTTTTGTTAATTGGTAATGATGAAATAATAGGTTCTGTTGTAATTGATGGTAATGAAATTGATGACTTGATTGTAAATCCTAAATATCAAGGTGATGGATATGGAAAAGAACTTCTTTTATTTGCAATCAATTATATGCAGAAAAATAAAATAGAACCTATAAAATTATGTGTGCTAAAGTGGAATGAAAAAGCTGTGAAATTTTATAAAAAGTATGGATTTCAGTGTGTTAATTCAAAGAGAATTAAAGAATAGAAGTGTCATAATTAAACTAGTTATAAAGTTAAGTAAGAAGAAACAGTAAGATTATAAGGCGTTTCAGATGTTTTTAATATATGATTTGAAAACTGAATTACTTAATAAAATTTTATAAGAATAGTCACCTCTTAAGTATGAAAGCATCAAGTTTCATATTGTATATACGAATATAAAAATATGAGGTTATTTCCTTATATTAGATATATTGTAAAAGGAATTCTGATTTGTATATAATTAAAAAACTATAATAAGAGGTGATATATATTATGTCTAATATAAAAAGTTTTTCAACATCAACAAGCTTTAGCAATAATTTGATCAATAATAATACAGGAACTTCTTTAACAACTAATGATTCTCAGATTAAAGCATTGACTGAAGAAAAAGAAAATTTGGAAAAACAAGTGAAAGAGTTAAGAGATGGTTCTAATAAGAGCAAGAGTGCTACTAATATAAAAATTGTTGGTGATAATAGTACAGATGCTTTAATTAAAAATTTACAAGAGCAAGTAACTGAAATAGAAAAGCAGATTACAGCATTAAAATCCGAAAATACAACTAAGCAGGCTGAAAATACAACAGCAAGTACAAATAAGAAAAGCAGCAATCCTAGTGATAAATTAATTTCTCTTGATACAAGTCTGAACAGTATTAAAACTCAGTATTCTGTTAAACAAAAACTTACAGACAGTTCAAAAGTATTAGAAAGTGAAATACAGCTGGATAAAGGACGTGGTTTAGATACAACAAAGCAGGAAGAAGCTTTATCAAATATGAAGGATAACATGAAGAAAATAAGTGACGATATTGGAAAAGGATTAAAAGCAATTAATAGCAGTGACGATGAAAATAATGAAGTTTCTGAAATAAATAAAGATGATAATGATAAGAAAGCCGTTAATAATACTGATGATAAAAAATCATCTTCTCATGAAGAAAATAATCAAAATACATCTAAGAGTAACACAGATGATGATTTGATTGGTAATTTTGTAGATAAAAAATCTTAAATTTTAATTTTTGAAAAAGTGCGAATCTTTGTAAGATGGAGCACTTTTTTATATTTAACTCATATAAGTATTATGGCACTCAAATTTGATGATTCTAGCTATGTTAGGGTTGCTGATATTGAGATATATATTTTTAAACCATGGAATAAACAAAAAATAAACACAGTGGTTCTACTGCATATATTGTGAAATGTTTATAATAATAACATACAATGTGGAGATGATTAGGTTATCTACCTTATATTAGGAGGAAGAATGGATGATACTTTTAAGTGACAAAAGGATACAGGAAGTAAAGTGTATTGATAATAAAGAAAGAATATTATCATTAAGAAACAAGCATGAAAAGATTTTAATTGATGAAACGAGAAATCAGATTTCAAGTAAATCAGATTTGTTTTGTTATGCAAGGGAGTCAGTTATCAATAAATTAATAAAAGCAACTGACTATCTTCCATATGGATATAAGTTTTTAATAAAAGAAGCTTATAGACCGCTATCTAGGCAGAAAAAATCTTTTGAAGAAGCATTTGAAGAATATAAGAAACAATATCCAATGAAAAATGATAATGAAATTTATGATTTGACGTGTCAATATGTAGCACCAGTTAAAGTTGCAGGGCATCCAACTGGGGGAGCAATAGATATTACATTGCTTAAAGATGGTATTGAAGTAAACATGGGAACAGAATTTAATGACATACCCATTGAACCTGAAAATCTTACATACTTATATTCGACATATATAAGCAATAAGGTTAAAGAAAATCGAAAAATACTAATTAGCTGCATGGAAAACGTTGGTTTTGAAAATTATCCAACTGAATGGTGGCATTGGTCCTATGGAGATTGTTACTTTGCATTTTTAAATAATAGAGATGCATTCTATGGGCCAGTTGCTGAAAATGAAATATAATTAAAAAGAATTAAGACGCCTCATTATTCACATGAATTTGAGGTGTTTTTTGATTGTTTTAACTTTTGCATCTCCTTAATGCATGTTATTTGAGTTAAATTGCATCTTAAATAAAATCTATAGTTTTAAATTATATCCTTTAATAAAATAAAACTATAAAAAAATTGGAGGTATTAATTTATGAAGATAATTATTTTAAATGGGAGTCCAAAGTTAGAAAAAAGTGTTACAATGCAGTCTATGAAGTATTTGGAACAGAATTATAAAAAGCATGAATTTCAGTATGTTAATATTATAAAGGAACTAAAAGGTTATGAAGAAGATATTGAAAAATTAGAAGCTTTATGCAAAAAAATTCAAGAAGCAGATGCAGTTATCTGGGCATTTCCACTATATCATGCCTTAGTACATTCAGAGTATAAAAGATTTATTGAATTAATATTTGAAAATAGATTAGAAGACTATTTCTTAAATAAATACACTAGTGCATTTTCTACGTCTATTCACTATGCAGATATTCATGCTCATAACTATATTAGAGCAATTTCTGAAGATTTTGGTATGAAATATGTAGAATATCTATCTCATGAAATGAATGACTTAACAAAAGAAAAAGGAAGAAGGGAACTTAAGTTGTTTTTTGAAAACTTGGTCACTTACGTTAATGAAGGTTTAGTAACAGGAAAGTTATTTAATTCATTAAGTAAAAATACCTTTGAATATAAGAGTGGCATATCAGATAGATTTCTTGAGACGACTAAAAAAATAATCATTATAACAGATTCAGCTAAAGAAGATATTAATATTAATGAGATGATTGATAAATATAAAAGCTATATACAAGGTTCAGTGGAAGTCTTCAATCTTAATGATCTAGATATAAAGGGACCATGTCTTGGCTGTTGCAGATGTGCTGCTGAAAATAAATGTGTCTATGATAATAATGATGACTATAGGGAATTCTTAGATTATGTTATTGAGAATGGAGATATAATAATTTTTGCAGGAACTATAAAAGACAGATATTTGTCTTCGAAGTTTAAGCTCTATTATGATAGAAGTTTTTGCTATAATCATGTCCCTATATTTAAAGGCAAACAAATTGGCTATATAATTTCAGGCAGATTAAGTGAAAATCAGAATTTAAGACAGATATTGGAGTTTCACACTCAAGGGGCTAATTTGATTGGGTTTGTTACCGATGAAGCTTATGATAATGCTGTACTAGATAATCAAATATATACTTTTGCCAAAATGAGTATAAGTTACTGTGAAAAAAACTATTTTAAATTAGAAACTTTTTTAAATGTAGCTGGTAACAAATTATTTGGAGATGCTATAGAGGGATTCTTAGGAGCCATCTTTTTAGAAGATTATAAGTATTATAAGAAAAATGGAATGCTGAATAAAGTATCTTTTAAGGAGAAAATACAAGGAAAAGTTATGAGATATTTTATGAAAAGAGAAAAATTTAAGAAGGCTGTACAGAAAAACATGCTTGATTTTATGATCACAGGGCATAGAAAAGCACTAGAAAAAGACAGGATGAAAAATAATGCGTAGCAATTTAAAAGCATTTTTTAATGTAAATCTAAGTTTTGTACCATTAATATTTCTTTGGAGTATTTCAAGCCAATTCGGAATAGCTTTAGGTTTTATATCTGTAATAGTATTACTTATAAAAGAAGTAATAAATAAGAATGTCGGAATTATGTCACGAGTATTATTCGTTTACTTTATTATTTTTAATATATGTTATTTTTGCTTTAAAATAGATTCGGTCATTCAGTATAAATATTTAACATCTTATATAGTATTAGCTTTAATGGGATTCATTTCAATTATGTTTGGAAAACCTTATACAATGTATGAGGCTAGAAGCGGATATGACAAGGAATTTGGAAAGTCTTCATTATTTATAGAGGTTAACGTCGTAATAACAAAAATATGGGCTGTAATTTATTTAATCAATGCTATTATAGAATTAGCAGGACATAATGTAATAACGATTATAATTATGAATGGACTTGTAATTATAGGAATAATATTATCCGTAGTGATTCCTAGTGCATTTCCTGAAGTTTAAGGTAATAGGGAGGGTTATATGGAAGTAGGGTTAATTTGTAACGAAAACTTAAGGAGAATGTTAGAAGAAATTCTTGAAAATCGTAAAATAAAGATTAGTGAGGGCTCTGAAGTATGCATAATTGAAAAGGGCCTTGAATTGAAGAAAGGGAAAATAGGGATATATTTCGATATAGAGACAATAAATATTTTAATTAATTATTTGGATGAAATATCTGGAAGTAAAGAGGAAGCTAAAAATATAATTACAGGAAAATGTGATGAGGACGAACTTAAAATACTAAGTTATGATGACATATATTACTTTGAAGCTATGGGAAATGATGTTTTTTGCATGACAAAGAATAAGAGATATAAGGTCAAAGAAAAGCTCTATGAGTTGGAAGAAAGATTAGAGCAAAAAGGTTTTATAAGAGTAAGCAAATGTTTCGTTGTAAATATAGTAAAAGTAGATCGGATTATTTCATGGTTTAATAGTAAGCTTATATTAAAGCTCATAGATATAAATGAAGAAGTATACGTTACTCGAAAATATTTAAATGATTTTAAGAAATATCTTGGATTTTGAGGTGGAAAATTATGAAGCAGAATTTAAAAGATTTTTTATTTAATCTAGCAATATCCATGGTTATTGGTATATTTGTTGGTATGATTCAAATTATTATAAAGAATATAAGTGAAGAAATTGTAAAGGAATTAATAATGTTTTCCATTATTGGGGGAGTTATCGGAACTATTTCTAGGTTTGTTTTTATTTACATGGTTGCAATAAAGCAGAAACGTGCAGTGATAGCTTATTTATTAGTGTTTATTACAATAGGTGTTATTTCATGTATACCGTCATTTTATCATTATTTTTTCTATAGTATTACTACTGCAGCAACAGAATTAGTATCAATTTTGATAACAGCAGAGTTTTTGGGAATGAGTTTTTGTTATTATTCATATAAAAAATATAAGGATATTAACTTTAAGCTTACAAGTAAGAAAAAGCAGCTATTAAGAAAAAATTAAAATATAAAAATAAGTTAAATATGGTATTATTTATATATAGAAAAATTTAAGAAATTATCATAAAAAGAATAGTTAGATAAGTAAATTATTATTCAACTTAATAATGTATTATGGTGTAAAAGGGGTGAAAAATATGATTTTGTTGGAAAGAATAAAAGAATTAGGTGATATTCACGGAATTGACTTTATTGGTGTAGCAGGAATCAGTCAGGTTGAAAATGAGATTAAAGAAATTGGGGGCGAATTGGTATCTGATTTCCCAAGAGCACTATCTATTGGAATAGTATTACCAAATAGCATTGTAAATCTTTTAAATGATAGGGATACGTATGAAAATGTGCTTCAATACAAAACCCATGCGTATGATGTAATAAATAATCGACTAGATAATTTTGCTTCAATTGTCAGTTCTGTGATACAACGCAATGGTTATAAAGTAATGCCATTACCGGCCGCAGAACGTATTGATAGCGATAGAGTTTGCGCCTCACTATCACACAAACTCACTGCTAGATTAGCCGGTTTTGGATGGATAGGGAAGAACTGTCTTTTAATTAATCCTAATTATGGTCCTCGTATAAGATGGACTTCAGTATTAACTGATGCTCCTTTTGAAGAGAATAAAGAAATATTAGAAAGTAAATGTGGTAATTGTGATTGATGTACTAAAATATGTCCGGCTCAAGCGATACTTGGTAGAAATTATACAGAATATGAACCACGTGAGTTAAGGTTTGATGTAAAGAAGTGTGAAGAGTATTTTTATAAGCTTAAGGAAGAAGGCAGACTTGAAATATGTGGTATGTGTCTTTATGATTGTCCGTTTGGTAAAAAGTAATGCAAGATTTATTCACTATAGGAGAAATGGCAAGTCTGTTTGAAATAAATATAAGAACATTAAGATACTATGATGAGATAAATTTATTAAAACCGGAATTTATAGACTCAAGTTCTAAGTATCGTTACTATTCAACGAAGCAGTTTGAACGATTGAATACTATTAAATATTTACGTACGCTTAATATGCCTTTGAATAAAATTATTAAGTTTTTTGAAAATAGAGAAATAGAGACTTTAGTTTCTATGTTAAAAGAACAGCATGAAGAAATCACTAAGAGAAAGTATGAGTTAGAATTAATAGAACGAAAAATTAAAACTCGTATTATTCAGATTGAGGATGCAATTAGTACGGAATATAACAGGATAGAAGAAAAGTGGCTTCCAAAAAGAAATATAGGAATTCTTAAACGAAATATAAAAATTGGAGATGATATTGAATATCCAATTGCTGAACTTGGAAGAAAACATCATTTAAATACAGCGATTTTTTTAGGTAAGATAGCGTTATCTATTGATAAAGAGAATTTATTAGCCAATAAATTAGATGAATTTACTTCTGTCATTGTTATTATTGAAAAGGAAGATAAGAGCGGCAAAAAGAGTGAAAGTATCTTAGAAAGCAATTATCTGACCTTAAGGCTTGTTGGAACACATAAAGAAGCAAAGGAATATTATTTGAAAATGCTTAAATATGCAAATGAAAAGAAGTATATTATTTCTGGAGATGCTCTTGAAATAACAATGATTGATTACGGAATGACAAATGATACTCATAAATTTGTAACAGAAATCCAAATTCCATATAAAAAGGGTTGACTCTCCAGCTACTGGAGGGTTTATTTTATCTTTATAAAAAACTTTATAGAGGTGATTTAAATGCTAGGAACAATTGTTAATACAGGAGCTATTATTATCGGAACTACTGCAGGGTGTGTAGTTAAAAAAGGAATAAATGATAAGCATCAAGAAACACTTTTTAATGCTATGGGATTTGCGGCTACAGCACTAGGTATTAATGCTATTGTAAGTCATATGAGTGGCAGTAATTATCCAGTATTATTTATAGCAAGTCTTGCAGTTGGCTGTTTCATAGGTTCTATACTAAATATTGATGAAAAGTTTCAAAAAGTGATAGGAAAATATTCAAAGTCTAACCTAGGACAAGGACTATCAACAGGAATATTACTTTATTGTATTGGCACATTATCTATATTAGGCCCAGTAATGAGTGCCATTTATGGAGATAATACTTATTTGTTTACCAATGCTACATTAGATTTAGTTACTTCAATGGTATTTGCATCTACATATGGAATAGGGATGATATTTGCAGCTCCTATTCTATTTATGTGGCAAGGAGGAATTTATTTGACAGCTAATTTTCTATCAGGAGCATTTTTCTCGGACGATTTGATAAGAGAACTTTCAATTGTTGGCGGAGTTCTAATAGTTAGTTCTGGAATTAACATTTTAAAAATAAAAGATTGTAAAACTTTAAATATGCTGCCAGCATTATTTGTACCTATATTATTTTTTATTCTAAAAGGAGTTATAGGCTTCTAGAACAGAATTAAGCATAGTTTAAATACTCATCTTTGAATATATTTAACGAAAACATAATGGATTCCTAACAAAGGTAAAGTAAAATTAAGATATGTAAAGATTAATTAATAATAGATTTTAAGGAGCATCGTTAATTATGGAAGATAGTATTGAAACTATAATTATTGACAATTTAATGTTAGATATTAATAGCGGTAAATATAAAGCTAATGAAAAATTACCATCTGAAAATGAATTGGTTGATAATTATGGGGTTCCTAGAATTATAGTAAGAAAAGCATATGAGAGACTGGAGCAAATGGGATATATATATTCTAAGCAGGGAAAGGGAAGATATATTAAAGGGAGACGTCAGCAAATTGAACTTTTTTTATCAGGAAAAGAAAGCTTTAGTAAAAAGATGCTTGATAAAGGATATAATTTTAAGTCAAAAAATATTTATTGCAGAAAAATTGAGTATAATCAAAAAATTTATAATGAATTATGTGTTAGTGAAAGTGATGAAGTATATGAAATAGGAAGACTTAGAATTATAGATGATAAGCCTATGGCGTTACATGTTTCTTATGTAGCAAAATCATTGTTTAATGATATAGGTGAATCAGGGAAATATATAGAATCTATGTTTGAATATTATAGAAGTAAGGGTTACAGTACCTTCAATACAGATAAAAGCATTATAAGCATTTCTTTTCCTGCAATTATAGAAAGAGAAATCTTAGAGTGCTCAAATCTAGTGCCTCTTCTCATTTTAGAATGTAATTCTATTGATGATAACACAGGTAAGATTCTTCAGCATACAAAGATATTTTATAGAACTGATTGCTTTAAATATATAGTTTCATATGCATAATTTATTACACCTCTCAAACTAGCATGTTTGCTATAAATATTTATATATTTACATATTTTTATATGGAAATAATTTTCTTTGTATATATATTCCTAGATAAGTATGTTCCTATAAAACAATTTATCTAGAAATATTCAAACATAGTTTTATATAAATATATGAATATTTAAAAATGTGAAAAAAGTTTAAATTTTTCCTATTTAAGTGTTTATATATTTTTATAGTTTTATATGAAGTTAAAGGTAAAAGAGAATAAACTTGGATTATAAATATTTATCTAATATTTATTAAGATATAGGTAAATAAAGCAGAGAATAAGTCAGAAATTAAGTTTCTGACTTGTTCTTTGCTTTTTTTATTCTTGAAATCTGTGATTTCGGTAAGTTACCACATAAATTAGCTTCCATAAGGTTTTGTAAAATAAATGAAAGTTTATTTTACTAGGTTTTAACGCTGTTTACTTAAACTTTACGTGTCACAACTTGGCAACAAGATATAATCAAGGTGTAAGTGAGTTTAAGGCATAATCAAAAAAATAATAAGTCTGCATGCTAATTTATTTGACATGATATTTTATTTCAAATGTGCCTAAAGATTCAACTAGGAGGTATGAAAATGAATAGAAGGCGTAGAACGGAGATCTTAATCAAAGGTTCAACTGAAATTGCAAAAAAAATGTTTATAGAGATAGGCGAAAAATACGAAGTGAAAATAATAGAGGAACCTAATAATGGTCTTGTAATGACAAAAATGCGTGAAGAGGCACAGAAGTCATTATTTTACCTAGGAGAAGTATTGGTTACTGAAGCAAAGGTACAGATTAATGGAAAACTAGGAATTGGCATAGTAAGAGGAAATGAAACTGAACTTTCATATTGGTTAGCTGTTATAGATGCTGCATATAATGCAGATTTGGAAGAAACAAAAAGCTGGCAGAAACTCTTAGAAGATGAAGAAAAGAGAATTGATGAAGAAATGCAAAAATATAATTCTCGGGTTTTAAAAACAAAAGTAAATTTTGCTACAATGGATAACTAAAAATTAAGATAGTTTGTCTGAGATTTTAGAAACAGGAGGAGGATATATTATGTTGGATTTAGTTCATGACATACAAACTGCATATAGAAAGGTATTAAATTGCATGTCAAGACCCGGAAGTATAGAAAACTTAGCTTGTCAAATAGAAAAAGTTGATATTGATGTTGATTTTTCAAGGTCAAATCTAATTATGATGTACATGTTATTAGATGCTGAGGTAAGTTTTAAAATAGTTTCTCACGAGGAAGAAAAAATAAGTAAATTAGTTAACCAGCTTACTTATGGAAAATATACGAGCTTAGAAGAAGCAGATTTTATATTTATCATGAAAGATGCAGATGAGGATATGGTGGAACAAGCTTTTAAAGATGCAAAGATAGGGGATTTAATAGACCCACACAAATCTGCCACAATTGTTGTTGAAGTAGAGGAAATAAGTGGCAATAAGGAACTGATGTTAACAGGTCCCGGAATTAAGAAAGAAAATTATATGCAAGTCAAAATTAAAGGTGACTGGTTAGGTGAAAGAGAGAAAAAGAATATAGAATATCCTCTTGGGATTGACATGATTTTACTAGATGAAGAGTCCAATGTAATGTGCCTGCCAAGAACTACTCAGATAAAAAAATAGGTGGTGAAACAAAAATATGGGTTATGTAGCTGTAAAAGGCGGAACTAAAGCTATAGAAGAATCTATTAAAAGATTAAATTATGAAAGGCTCAAGGAAGGTGAAATATTAAACATTAATGAAATAAAAGCTGGTATGAAAGGACTAATTGATCAGGTTATGTCAGAAAGCAGCTTATATTCAGAAGAACTAGCTGCTCTTGCAATTAAGCAGGCACAAGGTAATTCAGAAGAAGCAGTATTTCTCTTAAGAGCTTATAGATCTACTTTGCCTAGAAAACATTATACAAAGGTGGTCAATACCAATGATATGTTAGTAGAAAGAAGAATTTCAGCAAGTTTTAAGGATATACCTGGTGGCCAGATACTGGGAGCTTCTTATGATTATACACATAGACTTATGGATTTCGAATTAGTAAATGAAGCTAAAGAAACAGTATTACAATGGTTTAAGGAATTTGAAAGCAAAAGTGAGAATGAATATACAGATACAGACTTGAGAAATTTACCTAAGGTAGTTGATTACTTGAGAAAAGAAGGATTAATAAAAAGCTTTGAAGATAATAACAAAGAGCCAAAGGATATAACTAAAAATAGCATAGAGTTTCCAACTGAAAGAAGTGAAAGATTACAAATATTGACCAGAGGGCAAACTGGTGCTGTAACCTCTCTTGGTTATGCTGCTTTAAGGGCTTATGGTGCATTACATCCTACGGTTGGAGAGTTAAGAATTGGAAAACTTCCTCTGTATATTAATAATCCCTTAAGTACTTCTCTTAATGAAGATGATGATTATTATATAGGTGATATCAAAGTTACAGAAGTGGAATCTTTTATACCTAATATAATTGAAAAAAAACGAGGTAAACAAGAGCTTGAATTTAAAATTGGTTATGGAATCTGTTATGGGCAAAATGAAACTAAGGCTATAGCTATGAGTATATTAGATCAGTGCTTAGAAAATGGAGATGAAAAATATCCAACTTGCGATGAAGAGTTTGTGCTCCTTCAAATAGATTGTGTAGAATCAACAGGATTTATATCTCACCTAAAATTACCACACTATGTAACTTTCCAATCAAAATTAGATAGTGTGAGAAAAACTCGAAAAGGAGAGAGTTAGTATGAAAATAAATTATAATTTTGCTTTCTTTGATGAGGGTTCTAAAAGGGAAATACGAAGAGCATCTTTAAAGGCTGTTGCAATACCTGGTTATCAGGTACCATTTGCTTCAAGAGAAATGCCAATTGCAAGGGGCTGGGGTACTGGCGGTTTGCAGCTAACCTTATCATTAATAGGAAAAAAGGATATCTTAAAGGTTATAGACCAAGGTTCAGATGAGTCAGTAAATGCAGTTAATATTAAAAAACTTATAAATAAAACTACAGCTGTGGATCTTACAGATAGGACAGAGAAAGCTACGCTCATTCAGTCAAGGCATAGAATACCAGAAGTACCGTTAGAGGAAAATCAGGTATTGGTATTACAGGTTCCTATTCCGGAACCTTTAAGATTAGTTGAGCCTAGTGAATATGTAACAAAAAGGCTTCATGCAGAAAATGAATACAGCGGAGCCTGGCTCATGCTCTTTGAGCAGATAATGAAGCATGGAAATATGTCTACTGGTGCAGATCATCCAGTATTTGTTCATGATAGATATGTAATGGCACCAAGTCCTATACCACGTTTTGATAATCCCAAAATGAATTATTCAAAGGCACTTATCCTTCTTGGAGCAGGAAGAGAAAAGAAAATATATGCTGTTCCTCCGTATACAAAAGTAGCATCGTTAGCTTTTAAGGATTATCCTTTCCAAGTGGAAAACTTTAAAGACAAACATTGCAGATTATGCAATGCAACAGACGTATATTTAGATGAATTAGTAGATGAAAAAACGGGAGAAGTTTTTTACCAATGTAATGATACAAGTTATTGCCTTATGAGGATGAATGAAAGTCAAGAGAACCAAGGTGGTGATATTTAGATGGATAATTTTCAAAAAACAATATTAAAAATAAGCAATTTAAGCAAACAATTTGGAGAGGGCTGTCCTAGCTGCAAGGCTTCAGAAAATAGGAAACTTGAAAAAAATTATTGCCCTGAGTGTGGAACGGTATACGCCTGTCAGGATATTTCTTTTGAGGTGTATGCTGGTGAAATATTAGGGGTTGTTGGTGAAAGCGGTAGTGGGAAGTCAACAATGATGCAGTGCCTATATTTTGATCAGGAAGTTACAGAAGGAGAAGCTTATATAAGCACATATAAAGATGGAGAAGTAAACATATTTAATGAATCTTCACAACAAAAAAGATTTATAAGAAATAATGTTTTAGGAAAGGTATATCAAAATCCTATTAAAGGTCTTAGGATGGACTTTTCATCTATTGGGAATATAGCAGAAAAATTAATTTCAGCTGGGTATAGGGATGTAGGTGTTATGGAAGCAAGAGGCAAAGAGCTCTTAGAGCATGTTAACATTCCGCTTTTTAGAATGAAGGAAGCACCAAAGAATTTTTCAGGAGGTATGCAGCAAAGAGTGCAGATTGCTAAAGCATTATCTAATAATCCTCCAATATTATTGCTCGATGAAATTACTACAGGACTTGACTTATCAGTTCAAGCAAATGTACTTGATTTAATTAAACACATTCAAAGAGAACTTGGAATAAGTATGATAGTCGTATCTCATGACTTAGCTGTTATTAGAATGTTAGCAGATAGAACAATTGTTATGCTAAATGGAAAAATTGTTGAAAGAGGACTTACAGATCAAATCCTTGAAGATCCACAAAACGCATATACTCAGCAGCTAGTACATTCATTACTTTAAGAACATCATAACAAGCATAGTTGTTATGTCTAAAAATAAGAAATACAAGGAGGTCAAAAATGTACTTAATTACAAATGGACAAATAGTTACAGAAAAAGGAATATTAAAAGAGCATGATCTTTTAATTGAAGGGGATAGAATTAAAGAAATTAATTTAAAAGGAAAAATCGACACTGAAGGTGTTGCAGAGATAATTGATGCACGCAACGGATATGTATCACCAGGCTTTATAGATATACATTCTGATTATATTGAAGGCATGGCAGCACCAAGACCTAGCGTAATGATAGATTTTAATACAAGCATTAGAGAAACTGAGAAGATTTTAATCAATCAAGGTATCACTACTATGTTTCATTCATTGTCTCTTTGGAAATCAGATGAATTTGTTCACAAGCCTATTAGAACTGCTAAAAATGTAAAAAATTTCGTTGAAGTTATGGATAAATTTCGTAGCAATAAGCATCTTATACGCCATCGATTTCATGCAAGACTAGAAATTGACAATATTGAAGAAGTGGAAAACTTAATGAATTATATAGAAGAAAATAAGGTACATCTAATTTCTTTTATGGATCACACACCAGGACAAGGGCAATACAGAGACTTAGAAGTATATAGAAAAACAATCAAAGGTTATAAGGATTTAACTGATGAGCAGGTAGATGCACTTATTGAACATGGAAGAACAAAAGAAAAAATCACTGTGGAAATGATAAAGAAAGTGGCAGCTTTTGCAGCAGAAAAAAATATTGCAATAGCTTCTCATGATGATGATAGTATAGAAAAACTTGAGCTTGTAAAAAGTTATGGTACAAGCATAAGTGAATTCCCAATAACTTTAGATATTGCAAAAAACGCAAAAAATCTTGGAATGTATACAATGGCAGGAGCACCAAATGTACTATTAGGTGGATCACATTCAGGAAATTTAAGTGCAGCTGAAGCTATAATGAGCAATACTATTGATATATTATGCAGTGATTATTATCCTTCTGCAATGCTTCATGCAGTATTTATATTACATGAGAAGTATGGGATGGATTTAAGTAAAATGTTTAATCTAGTTACAATCAATCCAGCTAAAGCTGTAAAAATGGATAATCTCATCGGTTCCATAGAGGAAAATAAGAAAGCAGACATTTTAATAATAGAAAAAATTGATGATGAGTTCCCAGTTATCACTTCAGTTTTTGTTGATGGAAATTTATTATCAAGGACAAATTATAGAATATGAACACTGAAAAAAAAGTTTTAACTGGAGAGCCATTGATAGGGGAAAGCTGTAAACTTGCAAATACAAAACTGGGGCAGTTTACTGAAGTTGGAATTTTTAATTTTTGGGAAAATGTTATTTTAGATGATTATTCATATACTGGGCAGTTCTGCTTCCTTCAAAATGTTGAAGTAGGAAAGTTTGCAAATATTGCTGCTATGGTTAGAATAGGACCTACAAATCATCCTATGGAAAGACCTACTTTGCACCATTTTACCTATAGGAGAGAAATGTATGGTTTTGATAATAAAGATGATGTTGAATTTTTTAAAGCAAGAGAGAGCAGAAGGACCTTTATTGGACATGATACCTGGATTGGTCATGGAGTTATTATTATGTCTGGTGTGAAGATTGGAAATGGGGCAATAGTAGGCAGCGGAAGTGTAGTTACCAAAGATGTTGAGCCGTATACAATAGTGGTTGGAACGCCTGCGAAGCCTTTGAGGAAAAGATTCAATGATGAAATCGTAAGAAAATTAGAGTGTATAAAGTGGTGGGATTGGTCTCATGAAAAAATTAAAGAGAACTTTAATGATTTTTTACTAGATATAGATACTTTTGTAGAAAAACATTACAAAGGAGATGAGTAAATGGAGGAATTATTAAAAATTGAAGAATTAAATAAGTCTTTCATTCTCCACAATATAGATAAGCATATAAATGCAGTGCAAAATATCAATATCTCCATAAACGAAGGAGAGTTTATTGGAATAACAGGTAAAAGTGGAAGTGGTAAATCTACAATACTTAAATGTATTTATAGAACTTATCTGACAAGTGAAGGAGATATATGGTATAAATCTGAAAAGTTCGGTTTAATAAATCTCTGCAAAGCATCTGAAAGACAGATTATATATTTAAGAAAATATGAAATTGGATATGTATCTCAATTCCTAAGTATTGTTCCACGAACTACGGCTAAAGAAATTGTAGAGCAGGCTGTTTTAGAAATGGGACATGATAAGGAAGACGCAAGTAGAGAAGCAGAAAAAATGTTAATGCATTTTGAAATAGATAGAGAACTTTGGGATAGCTATCCAAACACCTTTTCTGGAGGAGAGAAGCTCCGCTTAAACATTGCAAGAGCAATGGTAAAACATCCACGATTACTTTTATTAGATGAACCAACGGCGAGTCTTGATAATGCATCAAAGGAAAAGGTAAAGGATGTTATTGAGCAGCTAAAAAATGAGGGTACTACTATGATAGGTATATTTCATGATCTTGATTTTATGGAAGAGCTTTGTGATAAAAAATATAATATGCAGGTAGGTGAGTTAATATGAGAGCGGATTTTCATGTTCATACTGATATTTCCGATGGATCCTTAGGATTAAGAGAAACAATACAAGTCGCTAAGGAAAATGAGGTTACTCATATGGCAATTACAAATCATGACACAGTTAAAGGCTTAAAAGAAGCCATTAAAGAGGGCGATAGAAAGGGGATAATAATTATTCCAGGGATTGAGATATCAGCTTATGACTTTGTAAATAAAAAAAAGGTTCATATACTTGGATACAATTTTGAACTTGAAGGAAAGAACATTAGGAAGCTGTGTGATCCTATTTTAGAAAGAAGAAACGAAAATTCAATTCGTCAAATAGATATATTAAAGATTAATGGTTATAAGATTAATACACAAAATATTTTGAGAAAATCAGTTAATAGCGAAGTGATTTATAAACAGCATATTATGGCAGAGCTAATAGAGAAAGGCTATACTGATGAAATATATTCTGACTTATATAAAAAGTTATTCAAAAAGGGAGGAATATGTTCAGGAGATATAGAGTATGTAGATGTTTTTGAAGCAGTAAAAGCAATAAAAGCAGATAACGGTATAGCAGTATTAGCTCATCCTGGACAGCTAGATTCCTATGGAATAATTGATGAGCTTGTAGCTCAAGGATTAGATGGGATAGAACTTAATCATATGGATCATACAGAAGAAGATGTTACAAAGATTAAAGAATACAGTGATAAATATGGTTTGATTTTAACTGGTGGAAGTGATTTTCATGGTGAATATGGTTCGTCAATAAAAATTGGAGAAATAACGGCTCCAAATGAGTATATTAGTATTTTTTATAAGGATGCTGAAAAGTAATCATATAACTTATCTTGATAAAAAGATAATAAATTAACTAATAAACTAAGAAGTAAGATTTTATTAAATGATTGTTACTCAAAAATAAACTGTAATTTAACAAAACTTAATATAAAGGAAATACTGAATTTATGCTAATATGTTAAATTAAAATTAATCTTAAAAAGGAAGTGTTAAAATGGTTAAGAAACTAATAACTTTATTGATTGGTGCAACGCTTTGTATTTCATTGGCTGGATGTGGATCTGGTAATTCAGCACAAGGAGGAACTGATAATATTAAAGAGCCTGATACAATTACTATTGCATGGTTACCTAATAATTCAGGAGATGATTTTAAAGATTTTAGAGCAGAATATGACAAAATTATTTCAGATGCTACTGGTAAGAAGGTTGAAGACAAACTTACTACAGATTACGATATTGCTATAGCAGCCTTGGATAGTGGAGATGCTCAATTAGGTTACTTTGGACCTTACGAATATTTGACCGGCCGCGCAAAAAATCCCAAAATTGTACCTCTTGTTGTTGAAAGTGGAGATTCTGGAACTTTAGATGATGCCCTTTATCACAGTAGGTTATTAGTTAAAAAAGGTAATGAAGATAAGTACAAATCTGGTGGAAACTATTCAATAGATAACATTGTTGGAGAAAAAATGTCCTTTGTTTCAACAAGTTCTACTTCAGGTTTCAATATGCCTGCATCAGCAATCTTAGGATATTTTAATCAAGAAGATAAATGGAAGAATTTAACCAAAGATGACTTAATGCAAGGTGGTAATAATAAGCTCTTTAGCCAGACAATTTTTGCAGGTTCACATCAATTATCATTAGTAACTCTTCTTACAGATAAAGCTGATGTTGCAGCAGTAGATGATATAGATGTAGCACAATATGTAGATTTAACCTCAGGAAATGCAAATGAAGAAGGTTCTGTTTATACTGTAAAGAAAGATGCAGCTGCCCCTTTTAATACTCTTGGTGGAGCTCAATACGTAGTTATTAAGTCAATACCTGTGCAAAATACTCCTTTGGAAGCTAATAGTTCAGTATTGAGTCAAAAAACTCTTGATGCAATAACTAATGCATTGACTTCTGATAAAGTAACAAGTGATACAAAAATATTTGCACCAAAAGGTTCAAAAGGAAGTGTATTTGTTCAGCCTCATCGTTTCTTAAAAGCAGATGATTCTTGGTATGATCCGATGAGAAAAGTACTTAACATTGGAGCATAAATAAGTAACTGACAACTGTGTCTTGAAGTTTAATAAATGAGAACTTAGAAATTAAGTAAGAGGCGTAAAGGTAAGCAGTTTATACAAAAATGGATAGCTTCTTTTATGCCTTTGATTAAATTGTAAAGGAGATTAAATATGAGTCTGTTAGAATTGAAAAATATTACTAAGTATTATTCAGGGACTATACCTGCTCTATCTGATGTTAGTTTTTCAGCATCTGAGGGGGAGTTTATTTCAGTTATTGGTTCATCTGGATCTGGTAAATCAACCCTTCTTCGTTGTATTAACAGGATGATTGAAATAAACAGCGGAGAAATTTATTTTGACGGAACTAATTCTTCTAAACTTCCAAAACGGAAATTAAGGATAGTAAGAACTAAAATTGGCATGATTTTTCAACATTATAACTTAGTAGAACGTCTTACTGTTTTCGAAAATGTGCTTCATGGAAGGCTTGGGTATAAATCAACTATGGCAGGTATTTTGGGAAAGTATACCAAGGAAGAGAAAGATAAAGCCCTTAAAATTATAAGTATATTGGGGCTAAATGAGCAGATCAATAAGAGGTGTGACCAATTAAGTGGAGGGCAAAAACAACGAGTTGGCATTGCTAGAGCTTTAATACAAAATCCTAAATTAATCTTGTGTGATGAACCAATCGCTTCTTTAGATCCAAGTACTTCAAAGATTATAATGGATTATTTAAGAAATATAGCTAAAGACATGGGTATAACCATTATCGTCAGTCTTCATCAAGTCGACGTAGCTATTAAATATTCTGATAGAATTATCGGAGTAAATAAAGGAACTATTCTTTTTGATGGTAAGCCTGATGAATTAACTAGTGAACGCATCTCGGAAATTTACAATTCTGATTCTGAGAATTTAATGATAAATATAGGATAGGAGGAAGAAATGGAAGTTGATGTTTTTGTTAAAAGAAGAAACAATGGATTAATATTCTTTACTTTGATAATAATTTTGACAGTAGGATCTATAATCATTACTCAATATGATGTCTCAAAAGGTTTTACGAGCTTTATTAAGGCTTTTGAGTGGGGAGCATCAAATTTCTATCCTGATGTAAAGTCTTTGGCAAAATTACCAGATATTTTTGTTAAGCTTAAAGACACAGTATTGATGTCTATTGCATCTACTACCGTAGCAGCTATTTTTTCTTTATCTTTAGCATTAATAGGTTCTAGAGCCACAAGGATTAATAATGTATTCACCATTATTTCCAGGGGAATTGCTTCATTATTTCGTAATATCCCTCTAGTTGCATGGGCAATGGTATTAATGCTTGCATTTAGTCAAAGTGCTCTAACTGGTTTTTTAGCGTTATTTCTTGGTTCTATTGGATTTCTTACTCGCGCATTCATGGAAGCTATCGATGAAGTTAGTGATGATACAATTGAGGCTTTAAAGGCAACAGGAGCTTCTAATATTCATATTATATTTCAGGCAATCTTGCCTTCAAGTATGCCTCAAATTGTAAGCTGGTTATTATTTATGATTGAAACAAATATCCGTGATGCTACTCTAGTTGGACTTCTAACTGGAACAGGTATTGGCTTTTTATTTGATATATATTACAAAGCTTTTAATTATCATACAGCAAGTTTAATTGTTGTTGTTACTGTAATTATAGTAATCATAACAGAAAAAATTTCAAATATTATAAGAAGGATGATTTTATGATGGAAGTTGAAAATCATATACAGTTACAGATGAAATTAAATAAATTAGAGAATAAAGAAACCTTTGGTCCTGAAACAAAGAAATATGCTGCTAATAAAGCAAGTCTGACTATAAGGATTACTTTGCTCATGTTAGTATTGATTACAATATATACTCTGCTTACTATGGATTATAGCGATGTGAATATACCAAAGGCCATAGTAGATACATTAAATAATTTTAAGATAGTTTTCTTTGAACCGTTTCCTAAGCATTTTACTATTCTAGATGTCTTAAATGGCATGATAATAACTCTTGGACTCGCATTTTTAACTACATTGATTAGCAGTATAATAGCTCTTTTTTTAGGATTAATGGCAGCACAAAATCTTGCACCAAAGAGGCTAACGAGTATTATAAAAGGTTTTGTTTCTTTTATTAGGGCGGTTCCAAGCATACTATGGGTTTTAATATTTGCTGTGGCAGCAGGTCTGGGGAGTACTGCTGCTGTTATAGGAATGACCTTTCACTCTGTAGGCTATTTAACTAAAGCCTATTCTGAATCCTTTGAGGATTTAGATCGTGGAGCTATTGAAGCACTTTTGGCCACTGGTGCTAATTGGTGGCAGATTGTATTTCAGGCTGTATTACCATGCTCGGCTACTTATTTGTTGTCGTGGACATTTATAAGGTTTGAAATTAACTTTGGAAATGCTGTAGCTATGGGAGCAGCTGCTGGAGCTGCTGGAATTGGCTTTGATATGTTTATGGCTAGTGGATTCTATTTTGATCTTCAAGAGGTAGGGATCATCACATATTTTGTATTAGCTTTTGCAATCGTACTGGAGATATTTTCAACAAATATAAAGAATAAAATTAGAAATAAGGCATAAATAATAAAGAGTTAATATTCTAGAAAAATAAATTGCTCAATTGCAATAACAAATTGAACTAATTTCTATTTATGACTTAAACATTTGT